>NZ_JBEXSH010000384.1:0-8123 GCF_040613555.1 Streptomyces sp. NPDC006265 | reverse complement strand
CAACGTCTGTTCTCCTTCCGGGCGAACGCGGCCGACCACGCGTCGAGCGGAGCAGCCGTCGCGTGCGCAGAGTGCGGCGATCGCCGCCTCGAACTCCTCCGGTGTCAGGGCCCGGTAGTCGACCGTGACCTCAACGGCCGTCCGCTGAGGGGGAACGGCCGGGGCCTCCAGCTGCTCGGCCGCTTCCCTGGCCGCCTCGTCGAGCGCGGCCGCGGCCCTGCGCGCCACTCCCGCGACGCGCCACCGGCGCCGCAGTCCCAGGCAGCCGGCGACACCTATCACGACCAGGACGAACACCCAGGCAGGACGCCGCTCGACCGCGTCGGCCGCCACGCGTGCGGCGCTGCCCACGGCGCACACGACCACCGCCAGGAACACGAAGAACAGGGCCGTCGACCGAAGGTCGAACCCGTATCGGCGGCGCTTCGCACATGCCGTACGACGTGCAGGCACTGTCACGACATCCCCCCTCCCGGGACAACAGCAAGATCACTCCCACCGTGTGCCCAAGATCAACGCCTTCACCGCTCCGGACGCCGTGTGCGACGCCCCACCGGCGTCGCGCGGAGCCGTGGACCGTCGCCGCCGTCATCGTTCCCGAATGCGCCACCACCACCAACGCCCTGCGGTCCACTCGCTCGCCCAACCCGGATCCGGGAGTGTGCGGCGCTCGAACTCCGCGTCGATGCGTTCCACCAGGCGACCGAGATCCGCGCGGGCTCGGGCGGGCAGATGCCGTAGGGCCACGTCCAGGTCGTCTCGGCCCTCTTCGATCTCGATGCCGGGACTTTCGTAAGGGCCGCTGAGATAGCGCCCCGGCTGTCTGAAGGCCCGCTCGAAGCGGCTCAGAGCGACAGCGACGGGCCACAGATGCTCGGCCTCAACACGCCGCATCGCTGTCCGAGTCCGAGCAGACACGCACGGAATCCGGCGAACCGGCAGGTGCTCGGGCGGCCGCCACCGCTCTGCGCGGACGGCCTTGGGACGTCTACGCGGCATTGCCCTTTCGGATCAGAATCATGTCGGCATTCTGACACGGCCGGTGCCTCGGTGAGCTGTCCGAAACCGCCCGCCGGAGGCCTGGCGTGACCAGCGTGACCAGTGAAGGCGGGCGGCCGGGCCGCGCGAAGCACGTCCTGTTCGACGTCGATGGCACGTTGATCGACGCGGCGAGCAACCAGCGTCGGGTCTGGGGGACATGGGCGCGGCGGTACGGGCTGGACCCGGACGAGGTCTACCGGGTGGCATTGCGGACGCGACCGATGGATACGTTCGCTCAGGTCGCTGCGGACCGTGATGCGAGGGAGTGCCTGGCCGTACTGCACGAGTTGGAGGACGACGACGTCCGGTCCGGCGTCTATACGGCCTTCGACGGCGCTTCGGAACTGCTGCGCAGTCTGCCTCCGGGGGCTTGGCCGCCCGCGAACGACAGGTCCTGGTGGCGGCCACCGAGGAGTTCGGCCGCCACGGCTACGAATCCACCACCATGGCCGCCGTCGCCACCCGGGTCGGCGTCACCGAGCCCCTGCTGCACCACTACTTCGGCAGCAAGCAGGACCTCTACCTCGCCTGCTTGAACCCCGTGGGCGACCGCCTCCTGCACGCCATCCGCACCGCCATGACCGAACCCGCCCGCGCCGCGCCACCCACCGCCCTGCGTGTACTGCGCGCCCTGTTCACCGCGCTCGGAACGGGCAGCGCGAGGCGTGGTTCGTCCTCTACGACGCCACGCTGCCGCCAGACAGCGACGCCTCCCGCCGTGCGGCGTACTACCGCCGCGCCATCGACGACCTCGCCTCGACCGGCACCGCCGACCTCCTGCGGAGGACCGGATCCGGCGACCCGCTGGACGCCGACGCCCTCGCCTACGCGTGGCGCGGCCTGTGCACCGCACTGGTCCGCTGGTGGGTCAACCACCGATCAGTCGCCCGAAGCCATGACGCAACGCTGCGCGCGGCTCTTCGCGGCCGGCCGCACCATCCTCGCCGCCGGCGACGAGATCGCCTGAGCGGCCGACCGGACCGCCGAGGGAGGGCGCCTATTCGTGGTCCCGCAGGAAGGCCGGGATGTCGTCGCGGGTCGGATGGTTCGGCAGGGGTGCCGGCTCGTCCTCGAGGAACGCGGTGATGACGGCGGCGGCACGCTCGTTGTTGGCGTCCAGGCCGTTCCACATGTGGTGGCCGACGCCGGGCATGTACTGCGTCCGCTGGACGGCGGGGTCGTGGGCGAGGATCTCGGTCGCCCATCGGCGGACTTGCGAGGAGCACTCGGCGATCATCAGCATCGCGGGGATCCGGGACTGCCCCAGTCGCCGTGCGATGGAGGGCGAGTCCCTGATCGTCTGCTGGACGCGGAGGCTGGCGGCGGGGCTGAAGGAGAAGGTGCGGGCGGTGTCCTCGGCGGGGATGCGGTGTGCGTCGCGCGCGCAGTAGGCGGAGGCCGTGTCGCTGCCGAGATCGGCGGCGGTGAAGGCGTTGTCGCCCTCCGCCTGTCCGATCAACCCGGTGTCAGGGGTGAGGAGTCCGAGTCGCATGAGGCCGAATGCCACGGCGTACCGGGGGACATGGGTCGACCGTGGTCCGGTCATGGCCGGCGCGAGGCCCCGTGCGGACTTTCGCCCTATGGGTCCGGTGATGTCCGCGGTGGGGCCGTCCATGGGGCCGGGATCGGCGATGACCGCCCGGTGCAGGCGTGCGGCGACGCGCGGATCGGCCAGGGCCCGGGTGAGCACGACCCCGCCCGAGGAGAATCCGAGAACGTCGGCCTTGCCCCGGTCCAGGCGGTCGACGAAGGCGGCGAGGTCACGGACCGACTTGGAGATCGTGTACTGGTCCATGGGGAGCAGGTCGCTTCGCCCGGCACCGGCCGGTTCGTAGGCGTAGACGTCGTGGCCCTGGCGTGCCAGGAGTTGCAGGAACCGGTGGTCGAGCACCGAGATGCCGCGGACCGGCCCGCCGTTGAGGTACACGAACGGGACGGGATGCCGGGGGCCCCGGCCGGCGGGTGGGTAGTGGTACACCGCGACCCTGCTGCCTGTGGCCAGGCTCCAGTGCTGTGTCGCCACGAACGGCAGGGCCGGCGGGTGCTGCCGGGTCGCCGGCGCCGTCGGGACGCAGACCGTTGCCGTCAGCGCCGCCGCGACGACCACCGGCAGGAACGGCACGAGCCGTGCCGGCCGACTGCGGCGCCGGCCCCGCCGCATCGCCACGACGGACCCGGCCGCGAGGGTCGTCGACCACGCCGCGAGCCCTGAGCCGGCCCCGTCGGTGAGGGCGATCAGTGCGACAAAGGCGACGACCAGAGCCACGACGGCGGCCAAGGCCAGCGATAAGCGCCCGGTGACGCGGGCGAGACGTATGACGGATGTGGGCACGGCAGACCTCCGACAGTTGCATAACGCTGTTTCAAAACGACGTTATCAGAGGAGGTAGGCTGTCGGTCGTGGGTAGGCCGAGAACGAACGACGAGGCGGTCAAAGAGCGGCTCGTGGTGTGTGCGACCGAGATGCTCGCGACGCGTCCGCGGGAGTCGGTGACGGTCCGTGCCGTGGCCGCCGCCGCCGAGACGTCGACAACGGCCGTGTACTCCCTGTTCGGTGGCAAGGACGGGTTGATCGGCGCGGTGCGGGACAGAGCCGTCTCCGGGCTGTTCCAGGACGTGTCGGCGGTGCCGACGTCCGAGGACCCGCTGGCCGATCTCTATGCGCTGGCCGTCGCCTACCGCCGTTGGGGACGAGGCCACAGCCACCTGTACACGGTGCTGTTCGGCGGTGTGCAGTCCTTCGACCCGTCGGGGGAGGTCGGCGTCGAGGACCCGATCCGCCCGCTCCTGACGGCGATCGACCGCGCCGTGAAGGAGTCCGTGCTCGCCGGTGAGGCGACGTCGATCGCCCTGTCGATGTGGGCGGCCATGCACGGACTCGTGACGCTCGAACTGGCCGGGGCCCTCGACACAGCCACCGCGGAGACCGCGTTCGGATCGACGATGCGCGCCGTCCTGCGCGGATGGGCGACCCCCGCGGTGTTCAGCGGCCTTCGCGGCGCCGACGTCGCTCCATGACGTAATGTATGTACGCGCGCCCGTGCCCGAGTGTCTGTTCCGTCAGGCGGTGCGGCGGATCAGCAGGACGTGGTCGGTGACCTCGGCGGTGCGTCCGCCCGGGCCGGTCGCGATCCGGCGGGGTGAGTCGGCCCGTTCGAACGTCCAGGTCCCCGGGTTCAGATCGATTCCGGCGGCGACCTCCTGCGGGCTCGGGTACCGAAGGCCGGGATCCCGGTTCCACGACCACGGCGCGGTCGATCCGTGATCGACCACCAGCAACCGCCCGCCGGGCCGCAGCGCATGAGCGGCCGATCGCAGGACGGTCGACCGGTCCAGACCGAAGGGGTGTGCAGGTAGTGGGCGCACACCAGGTCGAACTCTCCGGGCGGGAAGGACTCCTGCACGTCGTGCCGCGCCGCGAGGACGCGGTCGCCCAGGGCTTGCGCGCGGGCGAGGGCGGTGAGCCGCTCGACCGCCACGGCCGAGATGTCGACCGCGGTGACACGCCACCCCTGCCCGGCGAGCCACAACGCGTCGCCGCCCTCGCCGCATCCGAGGTCCAGAGCCTCGCCGGGCGGAAGGCCGAGGCCTGTCACCGTCTCGGTGAGGCGAGCGTTGGGGCGGGGGCCCTCGGCTGCGGGGCGGCCCGCGTAGACGTCGTCCCAGAATGCGACCGCATCGTTGGTGCTCATCAGGCCTCCATGTGTCGGTGTGCCCTCAATCTCGCCAGGCCCCATGCGGCTCGGCACGGAATGTTGCGGTTACGGCAAAAGGCCTCCGCGGCCGAGGAACGGCTGCGCCCCCGGCCGACGGGATGTCCGTCGGCCGGGGGCGTGCTGGTGGCCGGCTCGTCACCGGGGGAGGGGGCGTGGTGCCGCCCCGCCGAGCGGTGGCACCGCCGTCATCGGGTTTCTCACCAGTGCCCGGCGCGGGGCGTCAGTTCGCGAAGGGGACGGCGTCGGCGGGGTCGGCGTGCCAGTTCGTGGCGACGGGCCGGTCGACCGTGACGGTCTCGGGGAGGGTCAGGGTGACGGCGTTGGCCTCGTCGCCCGCGACGGACAGCGTGGACAGGAGGAGATGCAGGCTCTCGGGCCCGTCGGCGCCCACGGGGCCGTGGAATCCGGCGACGGCGGCCACGTGGCCGGGGTGGGCCGCGGCGGTGCGCATCGCCAGCAGGCCGCCGATGCAGTATCCGGTCACCGCGACCGGACCGGCGCCGACCTCGGGCCGGGCGGTGAGGAACGCGAGGTAGGCGTCGGCGTCGCTCAGGACGCGTTCGGTGGTGTGCGCCTCGATCATGGGCATCAGCCGGGCGAGGATCGCTGGCCGGGACTCCTCTCCGATGTGGTCCGGGAGTTCGATCACCGGTGCCGGGCCGTGCCGGTAGAAGACGTTGGGGACGAGCACGTAGTACCCGTGCCCGGCGAGTTCGCGGGCCATTTCCCGCAGCACGGGCCGGATGCCGAAGCCGTCCGCGTACATCAGCACCCCGGGGTGCCGCTCGCCCTGGTCGGGGAAGGCGGCGAACGCGTCGGCCCGGCCGTCCGCGGTGGGGATCTGCAGCGTCTTGATCGGCAAGTTCTGCCTTCCTGTCGGTCACTTAGGTCAGCGTTAGTCACACTAACGGTTTGCAGGCCCGAGTGAACGTACATCGTTAGTGGGACCAACACAACGGTAGATTTGATGCCATGACCCGAGCCGAAGCAGCCGACATGCCCGACACGGACGCGCTCAGGACCCCCGACAGGCTGCGGCGGCGGGCGAGCCGGTTGCTGTCCCAACTGACCATGCGCTCGGACCGGCTGATCACCGAAGGGCTGGCCAGGGCCGATGCCCGCAAGTGGCACTACGCCGTGCTCGCCTCACTGCAGGAGTTCGGGCCGGCCAGCCAGGCGGAGCTGAGCAGGCGCTCCGGCATCTACCGCAGCGACATGGTCGGTGTGCTCAACGAACTGGCCGAGCGGGACCTCGTCGAGCGAACACCGGACCCCGCCGACCGGCGCCGCAACGTCATCACGATCTCCCCCCGGGGCCGCCGCCACCTGGACCGCCTGGATGTGGTCCTCGACGACCTCCACGACTCACTCCTCACACCCCTCGCCCCGGCCGAACGCGACCAGTTCATCCAGCTGCTCACTCGCTTGCTGGACCACCACGCCGGGACCTCGTGAGCCGCGTAGCGGCATCGCGGGCCGAAGGGGCGTCCCACGGCTTCGGATCAGGCTGCCCCTACCGCGCAGCCGGCGCAGCCCGTGTCACGATGCTCGGCATGTCTGGTCGCGCGCTGAGTTTCGGAGTGGTGGCGGAAGCGTACGAACGGTTCCGGCCCGGATATCCCGTGGAACTGCTCGACATGGTGATGGCGTACGCGGGTCATCCGGTCCGGACCGCCCTCGAGATCGGCGCCGGTACGGGCAAAGCGACCCGGCTTTTCGCTCAGCGAGGGATCAGGGTCACCGCGACCGAGCCCGACGGGTCCATGCTCGCCGAGCTGCGCAAGCACGTGCCGGCGAACGTCAGCTGCGCGCAAGCCGCGTTCGAGGACCTGCAACCGGGTGAGCGGTACGGACTGGTCTACGCGGCCGCAGCGTTGCACTGGACGAACCCTGAGGGCCGGTGGTCACGCATGGCCGGGCTGCTGGAGCCGGGTGGCGTGTTCGCCTCCTTCGGCGGGCGGTTCCGGTTGGCCGACCCGGCCGTGGAGGAGGCCGTTCGCACGGCGAGAGCAGCCTTCCTGGAGAGCGACGAGATTCCGTCCCCCGACGGGACGCCTCCGGATCACGCGATGCAGTGGCCGGGTACCGAGCTGCAACGATCCGAGTGGTTCACCGACGTTCAACAGGCGTGGACCGAACGCCACGTGACGATGAGCGCCCGCGACTACGTCGGGCACCTCTCCACCGTCTCGGCCCATCTCGTCCTGCCACTCCAGGAGCGAGAGCAGGTGTTCAGCCGGATCATGCGGGTCCTCCCGGACAGGGTCGAGATGAGGGCCGACATCACCGTCCATCTCGCGCGTCGGCGCAACGAGGACGAGGGAAGCCCAGTTCGTGGAGCAGCCTTGATCACGGAGCTCCCCGCCTGTGATCATGGAGCGTGTTGATCGCAGATGAGGGCAGGGCAGACAGCGAGCGGGAGCGGGACGGGTGGCCGGACATACCAGGCGACACCGCGTTCACCATCAAGATCCGAGAGGCTGATCCGCTGGTCCGGGCCGGATTTCCCGCCCATGTGACGGTCCTCTATCCGTTCGTGCACCAGAGCCGCCTGGACGACCTCGTCCGCAGTGAACTGTGCCGCCTCTTCGCCCGGCACCCTTCCTTCGCCTTGACCTTCGCCGAATTCGGCCGATACCCCGGCGTGCTGTACCTCGACCCTCAGCCACACGATCCCGTCAGGGCGCTCACCGCGGACCTCACTCGGCGCTGGCCGGAGCTGGTGCCGTATCGAGGGATCTTCGGCACTGGTCTCGACCCCCACCTGACGATCGCGAATCACAAGGGCCCAGCGACCCAGGACGCGGCGTACGACGCGTTGCAGGCCGAACTCGCGCCCCTGCTGCCGCTGCGGTGCCATGTCGACGCCGTCGAACTCATCGTCTGGGACGGGGAACGCTGGCAGAGCCGGGCCGAGTACCCGCTCGGCCGGGTCGATTGACGCGGGGGGCGCGGTCGGCCTGGCGCAGGCCGAACACCGTTCCTGCTCCGGCGACAAGAGCGGATCGCCGAGGCTGATAGGGAGCGCGTTCCGGGGTACCTGCGTCGGCATGGCTTCGGAAACCGATCACGTTGAATCCGTACGAGCGCTGCGGCAGCTGCGCCGGATGCGCACCTTCTACGCAGGGGGCGCCGTCCTGTGGGCGACGTCGGCCGCATCGGCGGGATGGGACGACCCCGGGGGCCGGCCGATGTGGGTGTCGGTGGCGTTCCTGCTGGTCTTCGCCGTTCTGCTGGGCATGACGGCCCTGTGGCTGAGGCGTCGGCAGGCCGACCACCGCTGAGCTCCCGCACCCGCTTCTCCACAGCTGTACACCCCTCACCCCCCTCACCCTCCCGGGGCTGTCCGGGGCTCGGACCGCAGCC
>NZ_JBEXSH010000383.1:0-8144 GCF_040613555.1 Streptomyces sp. NPDC006265 | reverse complement strand
ATCCATCAGAAGGGCCCTAGAAGACCAAAGCCTCACACCACCTGGTGGAGCCAGCGGACCGGGGCGCCTTCGCCGGCGTACCGGAAGGGCTCCAGTTCGTCGTCCCAGGGCTTGCCGAGGAGTTTGCTGAGTTCGGCCTCCAGGTCGGTCTCGCCGCGCTGGGAGCGCTGGAGAGCCGCTCTGAGACGGTCCTCGGGGATGAGGATGTCACCGTGGATGCCGGTGACGGCGTGGTAGATGCCCAGGTCGGGGGTGCAGCTGTAGCGCTCGCCCTCGGCGGTGGGGCAGGGTTCCGCGGTGACCTCGAAGCGGAGGAGGTGCCAGCCGCGGAGCGCGGAGGCGAGTTTGGACGCCGTGCCGACCTGGCCCTGCCAGGAGAACTCCGAGCGCCAGGTGCCCGGGGCGGCCGGCTGACGGATCCAGTCCAGGCTGACGCGTGTGCCGAGCACCCCGGCGACGGCCCACTCGACGTGCGGGCACAGCGCGCGCGGCGCGGAGTGCATGTACAGAACTCCACGTGTCGTCACCGGAACCTCCGGGCAGAGCGGGACATGGTGCAAACGGGCGGAACGGCTGTGACCGGGCGGGTCACATTGATGGCGAGGCTACCGTGCGGGGGCGCAAGGAGTGTGACGTACGGTCGCTCCAGGTGCCGGGAAACGCCTGCCATTCACCCAGGGGGACGCTTGTACGGGTGTGAGCCGTTGCACCTGATCGGCCGGGAACCCTCGTGCGTTGTTATGGGTTGGGGAGACAGGCACGGCGTGGCGAGGGGATGGACCAGGGATGCGGAAGCGAGGCCGCCGTACACGGGGCGTTCTGGCCGTGGTCGCGGCGGCCGTGCTGGGTGTCGCGGGGTGTGATGCCGTGGGGGGTGATTCCGCGGCCCCGTCCGAGAAGGCGAAGCCGTCGCCGAAGCCCACGCCCCTGTGGGACCGCAGCCCGGGTTCCGTCGCTGCCGTCGGGGACTCCATCACGCGGGGGTTCGACGCCTGTGACGTGCTGTCGGACTGTCCGGAGGCGTCCTGGGCGACCGGTGCCAGCCCCGAGGTCGACTCGCTCGCGGTGCGGCTGCTGGGAAGGACGGGGGCCGCTCAGCGCAGCTGGAACTACGCCGTGACCGGGGCGCGGATGGCCGACCTGCCCGGGCAGATGGCGCAGGCGGTGCGGCGCAAGCCGCAGTTGGTGACGGTGATGGTGGGGGCGAACGACGCCTGTCGGTCCACGCCCTCGGCGATGACTCCCGTCTCCGCCTTCCGCGCCGACTTCGAGGACTCCCTGCGCTCCTTGCGCAAGGCCCTGCCCAAGGCGCAGGTGTACGTGGCGAGCGTGCCCAATCTGAAGCGGCTGTGGTCCGAGGGCCGGAACAGCCCGATGGGCAAGCAGGTGTGGAAGCTGGGCATCTGCCCGTCGATGCTGGGCGACGCGGACGCCCTGGACTCGGCGGCGACGCTGCGGCGGAACACGGTGCAGAAGCGGGTGGAGGACTACAACAAGGTCCTCGAAGAGGTCTGCGCCGAGGACAAGCGGTGCCGCCACGACGGGGGCGCGGTGTACGACTACCGCTTCGGCACGGACCAGTTGAGCCGCTGGGACTACTTCCACCCCAGTGTGAACGGACAGGCCCGGTTGGCGGAGATCGCGTACCGCACCGTCACCGCGAAAAGGCCCCTGACTTAGAGTTCCGCACATGAACGAACTCTTCGGAACACTTTCCGACGGGATGCCGGTGCGCCGCTGGACCCTGGAGCGGGCGGGCGTGCGGGTGCGGGTCCTGTCGTACGGCGGGATCGTGCAGTCCGTGGAGGTGCCGGACCGGGAGGGCCGGGCCGGGGACGTGGTGCTGGGGTTCCCGGATCTCGACGGGTATCTCATCCACCCGGAGCCGTACCTGGGTGCCCTGATCGGGCGGTACGCCAACCGGATCGCCGGCGGCCGGTTCACCCTGGACGGCCGGACGTACGCGCTGGAGCCGAACAACGGGCCGAACTCGCTGCACGGCGGGGCGCGCGGCTTCGACAAGCGGGTGTGGGACGCGGAGCCCGTCGCGCACGGGGTGCGTCTGACGCGGATCAGTGCGCACGGCGAGGAGGGGTTCCCGGGGCGGCTCGAGGTGTCGGCGACGTACACGCTCGACGAGTCCTGCGCGCTGCGGATCGCGTACGAGGCGGTGACGGACGCGCCGACCGTGGTGAACCTGACGAACCACAGCTACTTCAACCTGGCCGGTTCCGGTGACGCCGGCGGTCATGAACTGCGGCTGGCCGCCTCCCGGTACACGCCGGTCGACGCCGACCTGATCCCGGCCGGCGGTCCGCAGGACGTGACCGGCACGCGCTTCGACTTCCGCGAGGCCCGCAAGACCGGCTCCGGCTACGACCACAACTTCGCGCTCGACAAGGGGGTGACGGACACTCCGGTGGAGGTCGCCGAGTTGCACGACCCGGCGTCCGGGCGGGTGCTGACGGTGGCCACCACCGAGCCCGGCATCCAGCTGTACACCGCGGACCACCTGTCCGGTCCCTTCGCGCCCGGCGACGGCATCGCGCTGGAGACCCAGCACTTCCCCGACTCGCCGAACCGGCCGGAGTTCCCGACGACCGTACTGCGGCCGGGCGAGGTCTTCCGCTCGGAGACGGTGTACGGGTTCGGCGTCCGCTGACGGGCGGGCCCTGACGGCCCACGAGCCCCGATCCGGAGGTCAGGTCCCGGACCGGGGCTGCTTGGTGGGGAACCGGTCCCGGATCAGACGTTAATCGTCGCGGTGATCCTGCGGTCCGTGATCGAGCGTCCGACCTGGATCTCGTACGAACCCTTCACATACGACCACGAGCCGGTCGCTTCGTCCCAGATCTCGAAGGCGCGGCGCGGCAGTTCGGCCGTGGCCTCGGCGCTCTCGCCGGGGGCGGCCTCGGCGCTCGCGAAGCCAGCCAGCGGGCCGGGCGGGTGGGGTCGGGGTCGCCCGGGGCGAGGCAGAGCTGGACGACCTCGCGGCCGGGGCGGTCGCCGGCGTTGCGGAGGCGGACCTTCGCGGTGGTCCCCTCGGCGCTCTCCTCCACCTCAACGGATTCGTAGGTCCAGTCGGTGTGGCCGAGGCCGTGGCCGAAGGGGCAGGCGGGGCTCGGGCCGTACTTCTCCCAGGCGCGGTAGCCGATGAAGACGCCCTCGTCGTAGGGGAGTTCGTCGTTCTCCGGCACGACCCGCGTGACCGGGGCGTCGGCGAGGGTGCCCCAGGTGGTGGGCAGGCGTCCGCCGGGTTCGTGGGCGCCGGTGAAAACGTCCGCGAGGGCCGCGCCGCCCTCCTGGCCGGGGAACCAGGACAGGAGCACGGCGGCGACGTCGCCGCGCCACGGCAGTTCCACCGGGGAGCCGGAGTTGACGACCACGACGGTGTTCGGGTTGGCGGCGGCGACCGCGCGGACCAGGTCGTCCTGGCGGCCGGGCAGGCGCAGGTCGGTGCGGTCGAAGACCTCGGGCTCGACGCGCTCGGTGGTGGCGACCACGACGACGGCCGTGTCGGCGGCCCGGGCTGCCGCGGCGGCCTCGGCGATGAGTTCGTCGGCGTCGCGCTGCGGGTCCTGGTGGGCGAGGGTCTCCACCGGCTGGCTGCGGGTCTTCCTGGAGGTCGCCCGGCACGGCTCGTTCCCGGTGGCGGCGCGGACGCTCGGCTGGACGCAGTCCGCGGTGTCCCGGCAGGTCGCCCCTCGCTGGAGGCCGCGTTGGACGGCGGCCCGCTCTTCGACCGGATGCCGCGCGGGGTGGCGCTGACGGAGGCGGGGCGGCTGCTGATGCCGTACGCCGAGACGGTCGCCGACGCGCTGCACGACGCCCGGCGCGAACTGGGCGCTCTGCTCGAGGCGGCCGGCGGCCGGCTCAGGTTCGGCGCCTTCGCCACCGCCGACGCGGCCCTGGTGCCGCACGCCCTGGCCCTCTTCCGCGCCCGCCACCGCCGGGTCCGGGTCCTCCGCGAGGAGGCCTTCACGCCGACGCTGCTCGACCGGCTGACGGCCCTCACCTGGACCTCGCGGTCGTCTCGACGGCGGGCCGCGCGCCGCTGGAGTCGTACGAGCTCCACCACCTCCTCGACGAGCCGCTGTACGTCGCCGTTCCCGTCGGCCACCCCCTCGCCGGTCACGAAGGCCCGGTGCCGCCCGGCCGGTTCGCGGACGCCGACCGGATCTCCGGCGGCCCGCGGCCCGAGGGCACCCACCTGGACGCGGCCGTGCGCCAGGGCTTCAGCCCGCGGGTCGCCCATGTCGTCGGCGAGTGGACCGCCAAGCAGGGCTACGTCGCCGCCGGGCTCGGCATCACCCTCGTACCGGCGCTCGCGGCCGCGTCCGTACGCCCGGACCTCGCACTGCTGGGGGTCCTCGACGAGGGCGCCCCGGCCCGGGCGGCGTACGCGGCGACCCTGCGCGGCCGGTCCCTGACGCCCGCGGCCTCGGCCTTCCTGGACGCGGTGCGCGAGGCGACGGCGAAGATCCCCGCCTGAGCCCCGCCCATGGCGTGGACCATACCCGTCACGCGATACTGCGGCCGTCCGGCACCGACCCCCCACCGCGACGGAAGGCCTGAACACCCTTGAACTCCATACGCGTTCGCCTCGGCGTCCTCGGCCTCGCCCTGCTGACCGGCTTCACCACCCCCACGGCGGCGAGCGCCGCCCAGGCTGCCCCCTCCCCCACCGTCGAGGAGCAGCGGCTCGGCAGAGCCGCCCCCCAGGAGATCCTGCGCCGCTCCGGGTTCGACACCGCGGCCCCGCGGCTGACCCGCGCGCTGGAGGGGGCCCGCTCCTACGGGGAGGCGCGCCGGGCGGTCACGCGCGAGGGCGCGCGGCTGTGGCGGCGGGCGGTCGACCGGGCGCAGGGGCGCGGGCCGGCCGAATACGAAGGGCGCGAAGCGCTTCCTTGGAAGGGTGGTGGTGGGCGACGGGCGGGCCTGAGCCGGGACGACGACCGGCCGCTGTACTGGGCGCGGCTCGCCATGACGCGTGCCGTGCGCACCTGGGAGCCGGAGTTCGGCCTGACGGAGGGGCAGCGGGCCGCGCTGCTGGACGAGCTGGAGCGCACCTCGCGCGGCCAGGACGCCATCCGATATCCGCACGGCAAGGGCATGAAGCGGATCCTGCTCACCGGCTTCGACCCGTTCACCCTGGATCGGGACATCCGCATCTCCAACCCCTCCGGCGCCACCGCGCTGGCCCTCGACGGCACGGTGATCGAGACGGCGGACGGCCCGGCCCGGGTCGAGACGGCCGTGTTCCCGGTGCGCTGGCAGGACTTCACGGACGGCACGGTGGAGCGGGCCCTGCGGCCGCACCTGCCCAAGGTCGACCTGTTCACGACGGTGAGCCAGGGCCGGGTCGGGCGGTTCGACATCGAGCGGACCAACGGGGCCTGGCGGGGCGGCTTCGGGGACAACGACACCGTCGGCCGCACCGGGACCGTGCCGGTGAGCGGCCCGGACTCGCAGCCGCAGTGGACGACGACCACGCTGCCGTACGCGGCGATCACCGCCGCGCAGACCGGCCGTTTCCCGGTGTACGACAACACGAGCGTCACCGAGATCCCGGCCGGCGGCACCGAGCCCGTCGTACGCCCGGACGGGCCGACGCCCGGCTCGACCGCCCGCGCGGGCGGGGGCGGGGACTACCTGTCCAACGAGATCGCCTACCGGGCGACGCTGCTGCGGGACCGGCTGGGGCTGCACGGCACGCTGCCGGGCGGGCATGTGCACACGCCGGTGCTGCAGTTCGCCGCGGGGAACACCACGGAGGTCACCGACCCGGAGTTCGTGCGGAACCGGCTGGACATCATCGCCCAGGTGAGGACGATCCTGAGGGTGGCCGCGGAAGCGTCGTAGCGGCCTTGTCGCCCTCCTCGCCGCCCTCGTCGATCTCCTCGCCCAGCAGGTCACGTGCCATGAGGGTGGCGCCCGCGACCGCGCCCGGCATCAGGAACACCGCGACGAACGGCACCAGGAAGGCCACGGCGAGCGGCGTGCCGAAGCCCCAGACGAGGGTCTTGCGGGAGCGCAGCAGGGTGAGGCGGGTGCGCAGCTCGACGCTGCGGCGCTGGAGGGCGACGGCGGTCAGTTCCTCGGTGAGGAAGAACCCGGTGACGAAGAACCCGATCACCGGGACGGCCGTCTGCCCGACCACCGGGATGAAGCCGCACCCGAAGAGCAGCACACCCCACAGGGCGGCCCGCACCACGATCCGCAGGCTGTCCCGGCCGGAGATCCACAGTTCGCGCCAGAGCGGCAGCCCCGACTCGGGGGCGTGCCCGTCCGGGGACACGTCCCGGTCGACCTTCTCGGAGAGGTTCTCGTAGAAGGGCTGCCCGATCAGCAGGGTCACCGCGGTGAACGTCACGACGGCCAGGAGCAGGGCGAGGGCGAACAGCACGGCGGTCAGGAAGCCGCGGAAGAGCCCGCGCCACGGGCTGGTCCAGTCGTCGGCGAAGGGCGTCGCCCAGCCCACGGCGTCCTCGCCCCACAGCGCCAGCGCGACGAGCGCCGCCGCGTACAGGACGAGGGTGATCAGGCCCGGGAGCAGCCCGAAGCCGTACTGCCTGCCGTGCCTGGCCACCCATCGCTGGCCCTTCAGGAGGTACCGGAAGCCCGCCCCTAGATCGCGCATGGGGAAACCCTATCCGGGCGGCCGGACCACCCCCCGACAGGGCCGTACGGGGCTCCGGTGACACCAAGGCGCCCTTGTTGCCGTTGAGTCGAAGCGGTACACCTCGCCGTACCGATCTCAGGAAGCCCCGGAGGAGGCACGCGTGCGCACCACGAGAAGCGTTCCTGCGAGACCTGTACTGATCACCGCCCTGGCCCTGGCCACGGCGGGTTCACTCCTGCTCACCCCCGGCGCCGCGGGCGCGGACCCGAAGCCCGTCACCCGTGAGGGCTCCGCCCTGGACGACCGCGCGGCACAGGCTCCCGCGAGCGCGACGCGACGCGCGTTGACCGCGGACACCTCCACCGGCACCACCACCCGCGCCTACCCCCGCCGCCGCACCCTCGCCCCCGATCCGGAGAACCCCGCCGACACGTCCCTGAAGCTGGGCCTCACGCCGTACCACGCGATCGCGCCGAAGCTGAACGCGTTACAGCGTCCGGGCGACCGGGTGAGCGTGGAGGTGACGGGCCGCTCGGCCGGCGGCCACCGCCTCCACCTCGTCACCGTCACCGCCCCGGAGAGCACCCGGCAGGCCCTGGACACCCCTTCCTGGACGGGCACGGCCTGGTCGGCCGGGGCGCTACGGGGGCGGCCCTGAACGCGGCGGCGGGTCGGCTGGCCGTCAAGCCGGTGGAGGGCAACGCGGACGCGAACGGCGTGGTGAAGGTGACGAACGCGGGCGACATCACGCGCGACGCACCGGACCACGGCTTCGTCTATGCCCCGCTCTGGTTCACCGACCCGGGCCCCGGCGTCCGCGTGGAGCAGTCGTACGCGACCGGGAACCCGTTGGTCTCCGGGCACTGGCGGCCGCTGCGGGACGGCACCGGCGGTCCCGGCGCTGCCGCCGGGCAGGCCTCGGTCGTCAGCGGGGACCACACGGTCCTGTTCGGCACCGAACCACTCTTCCGGGACCATCCCAAGGGGGGATTCCCGCAGGTGGCGAGGGCATTGTTCACAGTGGCACACAGCGCTTCAGTCAAGGAGAGCGGATGACGCAGGAGATCCACGGCACCGTGGCGGACGGCTTCGAGGCGGTGCGCGAGGAGTTCACCGCCTTCGTCGCCGGGGAGCGAGCCGACTACGAGGGGCAGCTGTGCGCCTACGTCCACGGCCGCAAGGTCGTCGACCTGTGGGCGGGGACCGGCGCGGACGCCCTCTTCGGTGTGTTCTCGTCCACCAAGGGCGCCGCCTACCTGGTCGTGGCTCTGCTCGTCCAGGACGGCACGCTCGAACTGGACCGCAAGGTGACGTACTACTGGCCGGAGTTCGCGGCCGAGGGCAAGGGCGCCCTGACCCTGCGGGATCTGCTGGCGCACCGGGCGGGCGTGGTCGGCACGGACACCGGTTTCACGCTCGCCGAGCTGGCCGACGACCGCCCTGCGCGGGGTCCCTCTGCGGCTGCTGCACGCATATCCGAGCCTCCCCGGAGCCGTCGTTCCGGGTCCGGCCCTGGACCGGC
>NZ_JBEXSH010000382.1:0-8179 GCF_040613555.1 Streptomyces sp. NPDC006265 | reverse complement strand
CCTGCTGTTGAGGAGGCGGTCGGCGGCGTGCGCGACGTCGGCGGCCGGGGTCGACGCCTCACCGGCGCCGGGGTCGACGACGTGGTGCTGCGGGTTGCCGGTCTCGAATCCCGCGGCGGCTACCGTGGCGTCGAGGCGGACCAGGGTGCCGTCCGGGGCGAGTTCGACGCGGCCCGAGCGCACCGGGAACGAGCCGCCTACAGGCAGGAGGAAGAAGTGCCGGCCGGTGAACTCCACGGTGGAGTCGGCCGGTTCGAGGCGCCACGCTCCGGTCAGGGCCGGGTGCAGGCGGGTGGTGTGGTCGAGGGACATGGTGGGGGTTCCTTCCGGGAGCGGGGGGCGGGGCACGCGCCGAGGGGGCCTCCAGGAGGCCCCCTCGATGGTCGGGACGGAGCGCTCTACTCGGGGCGCGGGTCCCAGCGGAAGCTGCGCACGGCGATCAGGGCGCCGACGACGCCCCAGGCCGCCAGCACCGCCAGTTCCTTCCACTGGAAGCCGCCGTGGTGCGCGAACGGCGCGAGCATGGCGTCGTTGAACGGCTTCACCGGCAGCACCCCGGCGATGGTGTTCATGACGTCCGAGTGGATCGGGAAGTAGCTGCCGGAGATGAACACCAGCGGGAACTGGATGAACTGCACGACCGCGGGCGCCGCCTCGGAGTTGCGGATCAGCGAGGCCACGCCGACGCCGAGGGCGCAGAAGCTGGCCGCGCCGAGCACCAGGGTGAGGGCGAGGGCCGGCCAGTCGGCGGGCCACGGCACCCCGTACAGGCGCCCGATGCCGATGACCAGTGCCACGTCGACGACGCTGACGACGACGCAGTGCACGAGCACGCCCGCGAAGTACACCCAGGCGGGCAGCGGGGTGGCGTGCAGCCGCTTGAGGACGCCGGTCTGCCGGCGCATGGCGAGGACGATCGCCAGCTGGCCGTAGCAGGCGCCGAGCACGGAGACGGCCGCGATGGTCGGCGTGTAGTACTGCAGGCCGCTCAGTCCGAAGAAGAAGTCCTCGCTCTCGCTGCCGGAGAACACGGCGCCGAAGACCGAGATGATCACGATGGGCAGGACGAAGGTGAACACCATCGACTGCGGGTTGCGCCAGAACGACAGCTGCTCGTAGCGGATCTGGTGGACGAGCAGGGCGAGGGAGCCCCGTTCGTCGGGCCGCTCGCGCCCGGCGCGGTCGGCCCGCCGGGTGGTCTCGGTGGTCGTGGGGGGCAGGGTGCTGGTCATCGTCGGCTCCGTCCGGGTCGGCGCCCTCGGCGCGCACGCGCCGCCGAGGACGGTGTGCTGCCCCGCTCGGTGGACGGGGACGAGGCGTCCTGCTGTGCGTACGAACTGGTCAGCCCCAGATAGACGTCCTCCAGGGTGGGCTGCTCGACCGTCAGCCGCTCCAGCGGCGTGCCCCGCTCCAGGGCCCAGGAGGTGAGCCGGTGCAGTGCGGCGGTGGGCTCCGCCGCCTCGGCAGTGACGAGGCCCTCCTCGGCGTCGCTGACCGGGATGGGCACGTCGTCGATGGCGGCGCCGGCCGGCAGGGCGAAGCGGATGCGGGCGAGAGCGCTGTCGCGTCCGCCGATGGTGTCGGGCGTTCCCGCGGCGACGATCCGCCCGGCGGCGATGACGGCGACGGAGTCGGCCAGGGCCTGCGCCTCGTCCATGTAGTGGGTGGTCAGCAGGATGGTCGTGCCGGCGTCGCGCAGGCTCCGCACGACCTCCCAGGCGCCGCGGCGGGCGCCCGGGTCGAAGCCGGTGGTCGGCTCGTCGAGGAACAGCAGCTTCGGGTCGCCGATCACGCCGAGGGCGAGGTCGAGCCGCCGCTTCTGCCCGCCGGACAGGTCCTTGACCTTCGCGTCCCGCTTCTCCTCCAGGCCGACGAGGCAGATGACCTCGTCGACGTCGCGCGGGGCCGGGTAGTAGCCGGCGTTGCGGGCGATGGTCTCCCGCACGGACAGGTAGGGCTCCACGGCGATGTCCTGGAGCACCAGTCCGATCTGCCCGCGCAGCCGGCGCCCGTCGGCCTTGTCGCCGGGGTCGCGGCCGAGGACCCGGACGTCGCCGCCGTCGCGGTGGCGGAAGCCTTCCAGGATCTCCATGGTGGTGGTCTTGCCGGCGCCGTTCGGTCCGAGCAGGGCGAAGATCTCGCCCTCCTCGACGGCGAAGTCGACGCCGCGCACGGCCTCGTGGTCTCCGTACTTCTTGAGCAGGCCCTCGACGGCCACCGCGGTCACCGCGGTCGCTCCACTTCTCGTTCGCGTGTCACCGCGTGCCTCCAGGTGTCGTAACCGGTCTTCTCCTTCCGGAAGTTAGGGCCGGACGGGGGTGCGGCAGCAGGCGTGACGGGGTTTCGATGACGTCCGTCACGCAAGCGGCGACAGTTGTCAGCACGGTGCGGCGTGACGTTGCCGTCCGGTAACGGGCGCCACATGCTCGGGGACACGACCGATGACAGTGCGTCCACGTCGCCCGCGGTACTGCGGTGCGCGGACGGGGCGCGAAGACGCGGAAGGCGGTCCCTGAGGTGCTGTTGGGCGAAGACACAGGAGGGCGGCGGCTGCCCGGGAACGCCGCGGAGCCGGCCGGCGGGGAGCGGCCGACGGTCGCCATCGTCGGCGCGGGCATCGGCGGACTGACCCTGGCCGGCGCGCTGAGCGCGAGCGGCACGCCGTACGTGATCCACGAGCAGACCCGTGAACTGGCCGAGGTGGGCGCCGGCGTCCAGCTCTCCCCCAATGCGATCCGCCCGCTGCTGCGCCTCGGCCTCGGCCCGGCGCTCGAGGAGCACGCGGTGCGGATCGACGCGATGGAGGTGCGCGGCTGGAACGGGCGGCCCATCGCGCGCACACCGCTCGGCGCGGACTGCGAGCGCATGTTCGCCGCGCCGTATCTGACGATCCACCGGGCGCATCTGCACGACGCGCTGCTCTCCCTGGTCGACCGGGACCGGCTGGGCCTGGGCCAGAAGCTGAGCGCGGCGCGCGAACTGCCGGGTGGGACGGGCGTGCGGCTCTCCTTCGAGGACGGGTCGGTGCGCGAGGCGGACGTGGTGGTCGGCGCGGACGGCATCCACTCCACGGTCCGCGAGACGCTGCGCCGCGACGAGCCGGTCTACTCGGGCCTGGGCATCTACCGGGGCCTGGTGCCCGTGGACGCGCTGCCTGCCGAGGCCCGCGAGCGCCTGGTGCGGCTGTGGCTCGGGCCGGGCGGGCACTTCGTCGCCTACCCGGTCGCGTCCGGCGCGTACCTCAGCTACGCCGCGACCGTGCCGCTGCCCTCCGACGCGCCGCCCCGCGAGTCCTGGTCCCGGCCGGGCGACCCCGACGAGCTGCGGGCGGTCTTCGGCTCCTGGGCGGGCCTGGTCGCCGACATCGTCGCGGCCGTGGAGACGACCCACCAGTGGGCGCTGCACGACCGGCCGCCGCTGCGCACCTGGTCCACCGACCGCATCACCTTGCTCGGCGACGCGGCCCACCCCATGCTCCCGTTCATGGCGCAGGGCGCCAACCAGGCGATCGAGGACGCGGTGGACCTGGCCGCCTGCCTGGCCGACGCCCCGGCAAGGGCGATCCCCGACCGTCTGGCCCGCTACGAGGCGCTGCGCATCCCGCGCACCGCCGAGGTCCAGCGCGGCTCCCGCGGCAACGCGGGCATCCTGCACCTCCCGGACGGCCCCGCCCAGCGCCGCCGGGACGCCCAGATGGCGGTGCACGCGGCCCTGCACGACCGTGCGGCGCTCTACGCGCACGAGACGGGCCGCAGCGTGGTGTCCGTACCGGCGTGAGCGGGACACCGGACTTTCCCGTGTTCCGCGTCCCCGGGCATGAACAGCGGGCAGGATGCACCTAGTGCTCTGACCGGGAAGGTTCGCCGGGTCGGCGGTTCCAGCGGTTGGATGTCCGGAGACGTCCGACCCAACCGTTGGGGGTGTGGTGGCTGAGCCTGTCCGTGTGCGCAGAATGACCGACCAGGAGGGGCAGAAATTGCAGCAGATCGTGCGCCGGGGCAGCACCAGTTCGGTGCGGTACCGGCGCGCGATGATGCTGTTGGCCTCGGCCGGCGGAAACCGGGTCCCGGTGATCGCGAAGCTGGTGCAGGCTGACGAGGACACCGTCCGGGATGTGATCCACCGGTTCAACGAGATCGGCCTTGCCTGCCTGGACCCTCGCTGGGCGGGAGGCCGCCCCCGCCTGCTCAGTCCTGACGACGAGGACTTCGTCGTCCAGACGGCCATCACCCGCCCGACCAAGCTCGGCCAGCCCTTCACCCGCTGGTCGATCCGTAAACTCGCCGCCTACCTGCGGAAGGTGCACGGCCGTGTGATCCGGATCGGCCGCGAGGCATTACGGTGCCTGCTCGCCCGCCGCGGCATCACCTTCCAGCGCACCAAAACCTGGAAGGAGTCGGCCGAGCCCGAGCGTGACGCCAAGCTGGACCGCATCGAGGAGGTGCTGGAACGCTTCGCGGACCGCGTGTTCGCGTTCGACGAGTTCGGGCCGCTCGGCATCCGCCCCACCGCCGGGGCCGGCTGGGCTCCCGCCGGTCACCCCGAGCGCCATCCCGCGACCTACCACCGCACCCACGGGGTGCGGTACTTCCACAGCTGCTATTCCGTCGGCGACTACCGGCTGTGGGGCGTCAACCGCCGCAAGAAGGGTGCGGTGAACACCCTGGCCGCACTGAGGTCGATCCGGGCCGCGCGCCCGGACGGCGCCCCGATCTACGTCATCCTGGACAACCTGTCCGCCCACAAGGGCGACAAGATCCGTCGCTGGGCGAAGAAGAACCGTGTCGAGCTGTGCTTCACCCCGACCTACGCCTCGTGGGCCAACCCGATCGAAGCCCATTTCGGGCCACTGCGGCAGTTCACGATTGCCAACTCCAACCACCGCAACCACAGCGTGCAAACCCGGGCCCTGCACGCCTACCTGCGCTGGCGAAACACCAACACCCGCCACCCCGACATCCTCGCGGCGCAGCGTCGCGAACGTGCCCGCGTCCGAAGCGAGAAGGGCATCCGCTGGGGCGGACGTCCCTTGCCGTCGCAACCTGAACGATCTGACAAATCCATGCGGTCGCGGCCCGAACGTGCAGCAGAGCACCGGACAGACGAATCACTCGCGCATACGGCCTGACGCGGGCGAGGCGAGCATCGCTTTGAGGATGCGTTGCAGCTCAACGCGGTCCTGGGGGGTGACCCTCGCCAACCTGCGGTCGTACTCCGCCGCGAGAGCTGCAAGTGCTCGATCGCGTGCTTGCGTGCCCTCAGCGGTCAGTACGAGCCGATGACGCCGCAAGTCCGCCTCGTCGATCTCGCGGCGGACAAAGCCCTTGGCGACGAGGTTGCGAACGTAGACCGTCACGCTCGCCTTGGGCAGCAGCAGCGCAGTCGCGATCTCAGCCGGGTACGGCGACGCCTCCACCTCGGCCAGGACGAAAAACTCCTTCGTCTCCAACTCGAGCTCGGCCAGCTCCCCCGTGCAGGCATCCATCACAACACCCAGCAGCCGCTGGTTCAGCGTCCACAGCTGCGCCCCGTCGACTGACATCGACCCTCCATCCAGGTGATACGGTTTCGTATTAGTTTCAGATCGTACAAGATGTTGTTTTGTACTGGACTCCTATGGAACAACAATCTCACGAAGGAAGCCAGGCATGCTTCAGCACCTCACGATCCCGCGCGGTCCCATCAACCTCGCCGCGGACCTCCACCTGCCCGACAACGCCGACAGCAGCGCACCGCTGCGCGCCGTGGTGCTCTCCACTCCAGGCAGCAGCGTGAAGGAGCAGATCGGCGCCAACTACGCCTCCCGTCTCGCCGCTCACGGCATCGCCGCCCTTGTCCTCGACCCCGCCCACCAGGGCCAGAGCGAGGGCGAGCCCCGCGACCTCGAAGACCCCTCCCGCCGAGGCGAGGACATCTCCTACGCCATCGACGTGCTCACCACGACCCCCGGCATCGACCCGCAGCGCATCGGCGTCCTCGGCATCTGCGCCGGTGGCGGCTACGCCGTTCACACCGCCCGCACGGACCACCGCATCAAGGCGGTCGGTACGGTCGTCCCCGTCAACATCGGCAACGCGTTCCGCAGCTTCCCCCCCGACGGTCCGGCCGCAGCACTCGACGCCCTCGCGGACGCACGGACCGAAGAGGCCCGCTCCAGCGAGATGACCCGCGTGAACTGGCTGCCCGACACCCTCGAGGACGCCGCGGCAGCGGGCCTGACCGACATCGACACCACTCAGGCCATCACCTACTACCGCACCGAGCGCGGCGGCAACGAACACTCCACGAACCGGCGCCTCCTGCGCGGCGACTCCCACCTGCTGGGCTACGACGCCTTCCACCTGGCCGATCAGCTCATGACCCAGCCCCTGCAGGTCATCCTCGCCGGACGCATCGGCAACACCGGCTCCTACGACACCGGCATGCAGCTGTGGAAGCTGGCCCCCAACCCCGTCGACCTCATGGTGATCGACGGCGCCGGCCACTACGAGATGTACGACGAACCCGAATACGTCGACGCTGCCGTCGAACGACTCGTCAGCTTCTATGCGAACAACCTGTAAGCGTAAGGCATACGAACCGGCGAACCTATGCGGTCACAGCACTAGCTCGTGGTTCGCCGACCGGCCGGGGGGAGCCTGCCATGCCGTACGACTCCGTGGAGTGGCCCGCGCGCAGTCTGCTGGGGGCGGTGCCGTCCGAGGCGCGGCGGGAGCTGCTGGGCCTGGGGGTGCCGACGCGGTTCGAGGCCGGGAAGGTGCTGATCGGCGAGGGCGCCCGCGACCGGTACCTGCTGTACCGGATCTGGCGGGGCGGCGTGCGGGACGTCACCATCACCTGCGAACGGGCCCGGAAGGCCACGTCGGAGTACGAGAAGAACAGCAAGGTCAAGACGTACGAGAAGCAGCTGGAGGACATGGTCGCGCAGGGCCGGACCCTGTCCGCCCGCAAGGACCGGGCCGCCGACGACTACCAGCCCGCGCTCCAGAAGGCCATCGACGACAAGACCCGGCAGCGGGCCGCCGACCTGGACACCGACGGCATCCTCACCCGCGCCCACGGCCTCAAGGAGGTCGCCAAGTCGGACGGCTTCGCCCTCTTCCTGACGATCGTGCTGCATCTGCTCCTGCTCTGCCTGGACGCGTACAAGGGCACCGTCACCAGCGACGGCGGCACGTACAAGACGACGCGGTACAACGCCCCGTCCGTCGAGGGCACGAAGACCTTCGACCAGTACTGGAGCGTGCGGCAGTCGAAGCGGACGGGCGGCACCATCACGACCGGCAACCACTTCGACGCGTGGGGCCGGGCCGGGATGCCCCTGGGCAACTTCAAGTACTACATGATCATGGCCACGGAGGGTTACCGGAGCAGCGGCAGCTCCACCATCAGGGTGGGGTCGTGACGGCGAAACGCGCGCTGACCGTCCTCGCGGCCGCCGGAGCCGCGGCCCTGACAGTCACGGCCCCCACGGCCTCGACCGCCGCCCCGGAGCGGTCAGCCGCCTGCGGTGCCGGCTACGTCGGACTCACCTTCGACGACGGCCCCTCCGGCACCACGACGCAATTGCTCGGCGCGCTCCGGCAGAACGGCCTGCGGGCCACCATGTTCAACCAGGGCCAGTACGCGGCCGCCGACCCGTCCCTCGTCCGCGCCCAGGTGACGGCCGGCATGTGGGTCGCCAACCACAGCTACACCCACCCGCACCTGACCCGGCTGAGCCAGGCGCAGATCGACTCCGAGATCTCCCGCACCCAGCAGGCCGTCACCAACGCGGGAGGCGGCACACCGAAACTGTTCCGCCCGCCGTACGGCGAGACCAACGCGACGGTGAAGTCGGTCGCGGCCCGGTACGGCCTGACCGAGATCATCTGGCACGTCGACTCCCAGGACTGGAACGGCGCGAGCACCGACGCGATCGTCCAGTCCGTCGCCCGCCTCACCAACGGCCAGATCATCCTCATGCACGACTGGCCGGCCAACACCCTGGCGGCCATCCCCCGCATCGCCCAGACCCTGACCTCCCGAGGCCTGTGCGCAGGGACGATCTCCCCGCAGACGGGCCGCGCGGTGGCCCCCTGAGAGCTGTGGGGGGGGGGGGCCCCCCCCCGCGCGCCCACGCCCGTGGGCGCGGGCCGGCCCCCGGCCGGGCGCTTTACCCCACCCGTTCCCCTGCCCG
>NZ_JBEXSH010000381.1:0-8184 GCF_040613555.1 Streptomyces sp. NPDC006265 | reverse complement strand
GTCCCGCTGCGCGTCGAGCAGTTCGCCGCCGGCCTGGGCGAAACGCGCGGCGAGGTCGCTCACCGCCACTTTCGAGCCGTGTCGACCTTGATCCCGCGGGCGTAGCCGTCGACCGCGCCGAACAGATGCGAGCGGAGCCACGGCACGTGTGCGAAGAGGCGCTGGTGGGCGGCCTCGCGCAGGGCGAGATACAGCCGCACCTCCTCCTGGGGCACGCTCAGGTCCTTGCCGAACGTCTCGATGTTCACCGGCAGCAGTGCGGCCTTGCCGGCCGGGCCGAGCGGAAGGCCGACGTCGGACGAGCCGACGACCTCGCCGGCGAGCACGCCGACGGCCTGCCCGATCTGCGTGCCGAACATCGCGCCGCCCATCGAGCGCATCATGCCGATCAGCGGGCCGGCCATGGCCTGCATCTCTTCCGGCAGGACGTCGCCCATGGCGGTGCCGACGCGCTCGGCGACCGGATCGACGAGCTCCTTCCAGGCGGGCAGGGTCGCCTCGACCCACTCCGCGCGGCTCCAGGCCACCGCGGAGGCGGCGCCGGAGGGCAGCGACGTGGCATCGTCGAGCCACAGGTCGGCCAGGCGGACGGCTTCCTCGACGCCCTTTCGGTCGGCGGGGCCGACGCTGGCGTCCTTGGTGCCGTCAGGACTGCCCTGGGAGACCGTCTGGCGGGCGATCTGCTTGGCCATGTCCCAGTTCACCGGGCCGCCCTCGTAGGAGAGCATCTGGCCCAGCTGCTGGAATGCGGCGCCCAGGTCGGTGGGGTTCAGCGACCCGAACATGGCTGCGAACGGATTGTCCGCACCGGGGCCACCGGGGCCTCCGCCGAAGCCTCCGGCTCCGGGCAGGCCGCCAAATCCGAACGGGTTGGCCGGTCCCTGACCACCACCGCTCTCCTGGTCCTTCTTCTTGCCCTCGTCGCCGTCGTCCGGCTCCTCCGGCGGAAGGCCGAATCCGAATGGGGTGTCACTCACGGGATTCCTCGGCTGGTAGGGCCGCCGGTTCTTTCCGGCGGCACGGCTGCCCGACAACACCACCCAGCGTAGACACCTGGGGCGGATCGGGCCTCGGTGCTTCGCCGACTGACGGCCTGCGGCAGGATGGATGCCACCTGGTACGCACGCGTCGGACGCGCTCGTACTGAAGACAACCGCTGGAGACGCCCGGTGAGTTCCCCAGATCCGCAGGTTCGCGCAGCGCGAAACCAGTCAACCAGTTCCGCGAGTCCCGCGGCGCGCGGACCCGTCGTCGCGGTCACCGGCGCCGCGTACGGCGTAGGAGCCCTGCTCACGGAGCAGCTCGCCGCATCCGACGAGGTCAAGCAGGTCCTCGCCATCGACGAGCGGCGCGGCGAGTGCGCGGCGGCCCAGTGGCACATCCTGGACGTACGGGATCCGGCCATCGCGGAGAAGCTGCGCGGGGCCGACGTCGTGGTGCACCTGGCACTGGATCTCGATCTGGAAACCGACGCGGCCGCCCGAACGGCCTACAACGTACGGGGGACGCAGACCGTCTTGACGGCGGCCGCGGCGGCCGGAGTGCACCGGGTGGTGCTGTGCACCTCGGCCATGGTCTACGGGGCGCTGCCCGACAACGAGCTGCCGCTGTCCGAGGATGCCGAGCTGCGCGCCACGGCGGAGGCGACCGGTGTCGGCGACCTGCTGGAGATCGAACGGCTGGCGCGCCGGGCGCCCCGGGCGCACCCGGGGCTCAATGTCACCGTGGTCCGGCCGGCCGTACTGGTGGGCGGTACGGACACCGCGCTGACCAGGTACTTCGAGTCTCCCCGGCTGCTTGTCGTCGCCGGGTCGCGGCCAGCGTGGCAGTTCTGCCACGTCGAGGACCTGTGCAGCGCGCTGGAGTACGCCGTCCTGGAGAAGGTCGACGGGGAACTGACCGTCGGGTGTGACGGCTGGCTGGAGCAGGAGGAGGTCGAGGAGCTCAGCGGGATCCGGCGGATGGAGCTGCCGTCGGCGGTCGCTCTGGGCGCGGCGGCGCGGCTGCACCGGATCGGGCTCACGCCGTCCCCGGCCGGGGACCTGGCCTACACGATGTATCCCTGGGTGGTGAGCGGCAGCCGGCTGCACGACGCCGGGTGGCGGCCGCAGTACACCAACGAGGAGGTGCTGGCGGAGCTCCTGGAGGAGGTGTCCGGTCGGCACACGGTCGCCGGACGGCGGCTGGGCCGCAAGGACGCCACGGCCGCGGGTGCCGCGGGTGCGACGGTGGCGCTGCTGGGTGCGGCGGCGGTGGTGCGGCGGGCGCGGAAAGCCCGGCGGCGGATCTGAGGGACAGGTTGCAGGAATCGCCGAAGAGTGCCGCCCCTGTAGGAGACTCCGAACGCGTACGCGGGCGGGCCGGTCGATAGCTCTATTCCGCGCTGTCGGTCGCGTGCGGCACGATGGAGACATGGCAACCACGAACGATCACCCCGGTGAGCAGGCCGCGCAGGACCCGATCAAGCTGATCGGGATCCGGGACTCGGCCCTCTCCCTGGACGAGGTGTTCCAGGCCGTAGGGGACGACGCGGCCGGGGGCACCGCGCTCTTCGTGGGGACCGTGCGCAACCACGACGGCGGTGCCGATGTCGACGAGCTGGGGTATTCGTGCCACCCCAGCGCCGAGGCCGAGATGCGGCGTATCGCCGAGAAGGTCGCCGCGGAGTTCCCGGTGCGGGCCCTGGCGGCCGTGCACCGCGTGGGGGACCTCCGGGTCGGCGACCTCGCCGTGGTCGTCGCCGTCTCCTGCCCGCATCGCGGAGAGGCCTTCGAGGCGTGCCGGAAGCTGATCGACGACCTCAAGCACGAGGTGCCGATCTGGAAGCACCAGAAGTTTTCCGACGGCGCCGAGGAATGGGTCGGAGCCTGCTGATTCCGGAAGCTGTCTTCCGGTTGCGTAACCGCACCCCCGGCGTGAGCGTTGTCACTGCGGATCGTTAATCTGCTGATCAGTCAGTTGCGGACGCTCAAAGGGGTTGGAGGTCGGCATGGCGGCGCTCGCCTGGTTGCTGATTCCGCTTGTGGCTGCCATCGGCGCGGGGCTCTGGGGCAGTTGGGCCAACCGGAGCCGCAAAGTCCGTAACGACGGCCCGGAGCTCACCGGATACGCCCGCTTCCGGGAGGCCATGGAGAAGCCCCGGCCCGGTGCCTGACGGGCGAAGAACAGCAGGTCACAAGTGTGGTGGAGCACAGGGTCGCCCCGGACGGGCGGCCCTGACGGTGCGCTGACAGGACCGTCCCGTACTGTCGAGTCATGCCACGCCGCACCGCGACGATGCTCGCCTCCACCCTGATGCTGATCGCGCTCTTGTGCGCGGGAGTGTTCATCCCCGTGCCCTACGCGGAGATGTCCCCGGGGCCGACGGTGAACACGCTGGGCGATCACGACGGTGAGCCGGTGCTGCAGATCGCGGGCAAGAAGACGTACGCCACCAGTGGTCACCTGAACATGACCACGGTCAGGGTCACGAGCGCCGACTACCGGATGAACCTGGTCGAGGCCGTCTACGGCTGGCTCGCGCACGACAACAAGGTCGTGCCGCACGAGACGCTCTACCCGGACGGCAAGACCGAGGAGCAGTCCACCCAGGAGAACGCCGAGGAGTTCAGCCAGTCCCAGGAGAGCGCCAAGGTCGCCGCCCTGAAGCAGTTGGACGTTCCGGTGAAGTCCTGGGTGATCGTCTCGACGGTCGTCAAGGGGTCCCCCGCCGAGGGCAAGCTGCACGCCGGGGACGTGATCAAGGCCGTCGACGGTACGGCGGTGAAGGAGCCCGCCGACGTCGCGAAGCTCGTCACCAAGCACAAGCCGGGCCAGGAGGTCCGCTTCACGATCGTGCCGGCCAAGGAACAGGCCGCCGCGGAGAAGGAGAAGCGGACGCCGACCAAGACGCAGGACATCACGATGACCACCACGACGTCCGACGACACCGGTGAGAAGCGCGCCATCGTGGGGATCTCCGCGGGGACCGACCACACGTTCCCGTTCACCATCGACATCAAGCTCGCCGACGTCGGCGGACCGAGCGCCGGGCTGATGTTCGCGCTCGGCATCTACGACAAGCTCACCCCGGGCGGCCTGACCGGCGGCAGGTTCGTGGCCGGCACCGGCACGATCGACGACGCCGGCAAGGTCGGGCCGATCGGCGGCATCGAGATGAAGACCGTGGGAGCGCGGGCCAAGGGCGCGCAGTACTTCCTGACGCCCGCCGACAACTGCGCGGCCGCAGGCAAGGACACCCCCGACGGCCTCACCCTGATCAAGGTCGGCACCATCAAGGACGCCCTCGGGGCTCTCCAGGACATCCGCAGCGGCGACATCGCGGATCTGCCGAAGTGCGGTAAGTAGGCCGGGACAAGGGGACCAGGGGCCCGGAAGACCGGACCCCACAGTCGTCAGGGGCTACTCCTCGAACGTCGCCGTCAGCGCCTCCGCCAGGCCCGGGACCAGGTCGGAACCGGTCAGGACCTCGGTGGGTGAGTCCTTCTCGCGCAGCCGCAGGGCCGACTCGCGCGTGCCGTCGCGCAGGACCGCGACCGTCATGCGGACCTCCTGGCGGTCCGGGTGGTCCGCCACCCACTTCGTGAGAGCGGCCTCGCTCAGACCTTTCGGAACCTGGGCCTCCGCGGACGGCGGCAGCATCAGGCGCTCCACGGCGAGGGCGCAGCCGACCACCGCGTCGGGCCAGGCGATGGTGGCGAGGAACTCGTCGAGCGGCTTGCCCGTTGGAACTTCATCCTGCTCGATCGGGGTGAGGCCGGAGTTCTCCGGCTCGTCCCCCAGGCCGAGCCGGTCCGCGAGCGAGGGCTGTTCGGCCCGCAGCCGTGCGGTGTCGACGAGGGCGAAAAGGCGGGCTGGCTGGTCCCAGCCGAGGCCGGAGACGTACTCGTCGATCTCGAGAACGGCCCGGGTGAGCGGGTTCGCAGCCATGGGAGTGTTGGACATGGTCACAATCCTCTCTCGTTCCTGACCGGAATCGGGAACCGAGTAAACGGTGAGTAAGTTGCATAGGTGGGGGCCCACGATCACGGGGGCCACGCACGGTCCGTGAAGACGCGGGCCTGACGAATCAACAGCGAACTTCGAGGTGCGCACCTTGGCTTTCCAGATGCCGGACCGCGGCGGAGGCCCTTCGGGGCCGCGGATCAGAGTGGGCCGCCCGTCCCGGCGTGTCCGGACCCTGCTCATGACGCTGGGCGTCCTGGCCGTCCTCGGCATGGCGTTCACCATGTTCGCGGGCTTTTGGACGGACTGGCTCTGGTACCGCTCGGTGAACTACTCCTCGGTCTTCACCACCACCCTGTGGACCAAGATCGGGCTCTTCTTCGTCTTCGGCGTGCTCATGGCCCTCGCCGTCGGCTTCAACATCTGGCTGGCGCACCGGCTGCGGCCGCCGCTGAGCGCCATGTCGATGGAGCAGCAGAACCTCGACCGCTACCGGATGGGCATCGCGCCCTACAAGAAGTGGCTGCTGTTCGGGATCACCGCCCTGGTGGGCCTGATCGCCGGCGCCTCCGCCTCCGGCCAGTGGCGCACGTGGCTGATGTGGGTCAACGGCGTGCCCTTCGGCCAGAAAGACCCCCAGTTCAAGCTGGACGTCGCCTTCTACGCCTTCGACCTGCCCTGGTACCGGTTCCTGCTCGGCTTCGGTTTCGCCGCCGCGATCCTGTCCCTGATCGCCGCCGCGCTCACCCACTACCTCTACGGCGGGCTGCGCGTCACGAGCCCGGGCGCCCGCGCCACGGCCGCGGCCACCGGGCACCTGTCGGTGCTCATCGGCATCTTCGTGGCCCTCAAAGCGGTCGCGTACTGGCTCGACCGGTACGGACTCGCGGTGAAGTCGAGTGACTTCCGGGCGACCGACAACTGGACGGGCCTGAGGTACGTCGACGCCAACGCCTACCTGCCGGCGAAGACCATTCTGTTCTGCATCGCCGTCATCTGCGCGCTGTTGTTCTTCGCCACCATCTGGCGGCGCACCTGGCAGCTGCCCGTGATCGGATTCGGCCTGATGGTGCTCTCCGCGATCCTCATCGGCGGCCTGTACCCGGCGATCGTGCAGAAGTTCCAGGTCCAGCCGAACGAGCAGGCCAAGGAAGCGCCGTACGTCGAGAAGAACCTCGAGGCCACGCGCAAGGCCTACGGCATCGACGGCACCAAGGTCACCGACTACTCGGGCACCAGGAAGACCGAGGACAAGAGCCAGCTGCGCGACGACGTCGACTCCACGGCGAGCATCCGGATCATGGACCCGAACATCGTCTCGCCGACGTTCCAGCAGCTCCAGCAGATCAGGAACTACTACGCGTTCCCGGAGAACCTGGACGTCGACCGCTACGCCAAGGACGGCAAGGACCAGGACACCGTCGTCGGCCTGCGTGAGATCAACCTCGCCGGCATCCCGAAGAAGAACTGGATCAACAACCACTTCCGTTACACCCACGGCTACGGAGTGGTCGCCGCCGAGGGCACCAGCGCCGACGCCCAGGGCCGGCCGAACTTCACGGAGTCCGACCTGCCCTCCAAGGGCGACCTCGGCACGTACGAGCAGCGGGTCTACTACGGCGAGAAGACCACCACGTACTCCATCGTCGGCGGTCCCCAGAAGGAGATCGACTACTCCGACGACAACGGCGAGAAGACCACCAGCTACAAGGGCGACAGCGGGGTCAACCTCTCCAACCCGGTGAACCGGGCCGCCTATGCGGTGGCGCTCGGCGAGCCGCAGATCCTGTACTCCGGTGCCATCGGCGACGGTTCGCGGATCCTTTACAACCGCACGCCCAAGGAGCGCGTCGAGGCGGTGGCCCCCTGGCTGACCATCGACGGCGATGCCTACCCGGCGGTCGTGGACGGCCGGATCCAGTGGATCGTCGACGCGTACACGACGACGAACGGCTACCCGTACTCCTCGCGTACGACGCTGGGTGACACCACGGCCGACTCGCTGACCGCCACCAACGACAACCGCGCGGTGGTGGCCCAGCAGAACCAGGTCAACTACATCCGCAACTCGGTGAAGGCCACCGTCGACGCCTACACCGGCAAGGTCAAGCTCTTCCAGTGGGACACCGAGGACCCCGTCCTGAAGACCTGGATGAAGGCCTTCCCGAACACGGTGGAGCCCAAGAGCGACATCTCCAAGTCGCTGATGGACCATCTGCGCTACCCCCAGGACCTGTTCAAGGTCCAGCGCGAGCTGCTCACGCGCTACCACGTGAAGGACGCGACGACGTTCCTCAGCGGCAGCGAGGTGTGGCAGGTGCCGGACGACCCGACGAACCGTTCGGGCAGCGCGGTGCCGCCGTACTACCTGAGCATGAAGATGCCCGACCAGCAGGCGCAGTCGTTCTCGCTGACGACCACCTTCACTCCAACCGGCCGGGACAACCTCAGCGCGTTCATGGCGGTCGACGCCGAGGCGGGCACGGGTGAGTACGGCAAGATCAGAATCCTGAAACTGCCGACGAACACCACGGTCAACGGACCCAAGCAGGTCCAGAGCCAGTTCAACTCCCAAGAGGAGATCGCCGAGTCCATCAGGCTCCTGAGAGGCGGCGACTCCGAGGTCGAGTACGGCAACCTGCTGACGGTGCCGCTCGACGGGGGACTGCTCTACGTGGAGCCGGTCTACGTCCGCGGTGGCGGACTGAAGTACCCGCTGCTGCGCAAGGTGCTGGTCACCTACGGAGGGCAGACAGCCTTCGAGAACACCCTCGACGAGGCCCTCAACAAGGTCTTCGGTGCGGACGGCCCGGCCACCGAGCCACCGGACGAGGGCGACACGACGACACCACCGCCGACGTCCGACAACCCGACGGTCCAACAGGCCCTGGAGGACGCCCAGAAGGCGTTCGACGCGGGCCAGGAGGCCCTGAAGAAGAACGACTGGGAGGCGTACGGCAAGGCGCAGAAGGACCTCGAGGACGCCCTGCGGCGGGCCGAGGACGCGCAGGCCGAGGCGAGCCGGGCGGGCGGTGCCGGGGGCGGCGAGAGCAAGCCCGGCGGCAAGCCGAGCAGCAGCCCCAGCGGCAGTCCGAGCCCGAAGCCCAGCAGCTAGGGCCCTGGCCTGGTCAGATGCCCACCCCGCGCCGTGATACGGTTGTGAACACAACGGCGCGGGGTGGAGCAGCTCGGTAGCTCGCTGGGCTCATAACCCAGAGGTCGCAGGTTCAAATCCTGTCC
>NZ_JBEXSH010000380.1:0-8204 GCF_040613555.1 Streptomyces sp. NPDC006265 | reverse complement strand
GTCGGTGAGTTCACCGCCGGTCGTGCTCGGCCGGAGCCAGGGGGCGCTCGCCTCGGCCCGCCACTCCAGCGGCAGGAAGCCGGTGTTGAAAACGTCCACGAAGCGGCGGTCCCGGGTGTAGGAGGAGAAGGACAGCGGGCGGTCGGCCCCCGTCTCGTTGCCCTCGGAGGCCAGCCCCAGGCCCGACGTCTCCTGCCGGGGGAGCCTGGTCACGGCCGGGCGGCCAGGCGCCTTGGGGATCTCGGAGGGGTAGGGATTGACGATGCCGTCCCACTTCCCGCCCGCGATCTGGGTGGTGTAGCGCCGGGTGATCGCCTGCTCCTCGGCGTGTGCCGCTTCGGCCAGGTCCGCGAAACGGTTTGTGCCCGCCCCGCGGCCCTGGCGGACGGCGAGCGCGTTGCGGTCCGCCCAGTAGTACTTGAGGTTCATCAACCAGGCGCCGTGGACGGGGTACTCGACCAGCTCGTAGTACGCGTCCCGGTAGGCCTCGGGCAGCTTCGCACCCAGCCGCCGCGCACGGTCCAGCAACTGCTCGTAGGCGGTCATGCGCAGGCCCGCCTCGTCGCCGTGGTGCACCGTCGAGAAGACCGCCCGGTCGATGAACTCGGGGCGCCGCTGCGCCGCCAGGCGGTAGTACTCGGTGCGGATCGCGGCGATCTCCGAGCCGTACCGCCCGCCGAACTGGCGGCCTGCCCACTCCACGAGGAAGTCCTCGACGTCGCCGGGGCCCCAGCGGTCCACGTCCCAGGCCATGTCCAGGCAGAAGGACAGCCCCGTCTCGATCGACTTGATGTCACCGACGTTGAAGATCCACATGCGGTCCACCCGGTGCTCGTGGACCCGGCGCAGCTCCTGCCAGACCTTGCTCAACTGCGTGGTGTCCAGCCACAGATAGCTCCGTGGGCGTCCCCAGTAGGAGAGGTGGTAGTAGATGCCGTTGCCGCCGGGGCGGCTCCGCTCGGCGTCGTTCGGAAGCTGGCGCATGTTGCCGTGGTTGTCGTCCGGCCAGATCAGCGTGACGTCCTCGGGGACCCGGACGCCCGCGTTGTACAGCTCCAGGACCTCCTTGTACGGGATGAAGATCTGCGGCTCGGCCGCCGGGCCGACCTCCTCGGCCAGGATGCGGCGCTGGTCGGCGATGATGTCGTTCATCACCGCGACCTTCTCCGGGACGGTGGTGGCGTTCTTCGTCTCCAGCGCGGAGTCGTGCAGACCGCGCATGCCGATCGTCCAGCTGCTCTCGTAGGCGGCGTTCTGGCGGGCCCGGGCCCGCCAGTAGTCGGAGATGACCGAGGGGTTCACCGTGTAGTCGTAGAGGGGGAGCGTGCCGTCCTCGGCCCGGTGCTCCTCGGCCCACGGCTCCCATTCGTGGACGCCGTTGCGCAGCATGGCCTCGGGGTGGCTGGAGCCGACCACGATGCCGTAGCGCTGAGCCAGTTCGCGATTCTCGCGGTGCTTGTTGAAGAAGTCGGAGTAGGGGTGCATCGCGGGCCAGAGGTAGTTGGCCTTGAGGCGGAGCAGCAGCTCGAAGACCCGCTCGTAGGTCTTCGGGCCGATGTTCTTGTCCGGCTCCTGGGTGCGGTGGGACCAGGTGGTCAGGTTCTGCTCGTCGTTGATGAAGATGCCCCGGTAGCGGACGGCCGGCTCCGGGCGGACGAGGGGACCGGCCGGGACCGTCACGGTGTCACGGCGGGCCACGGGGACGTCTGCCCACCAGTACCAGGGCGAGACGCCGATGCGTTCCGAGGTGTCGTAGACGCCGTAGACCGTGCCGCGGCGGTCGCTGCCGGCGATGACCAGGGCACATCCCACGCCGGGCAGCGGGCGGTCCACGACCTGGGTGACCGACGCCTCCCAGCGGCCCTTCACCCGGGAGACGTCCAGGCGCCGCTGCGCGACGAGCCGGTCGATCACCGGGCTCGTGCCGATCGTTCCCACCAGGACCAGGAGTTCGGCGCTCTGCGGCACGGTGTGCAGGAGCCGCGGCCGCACACCGCCGACCCGCTCCACGTCCGCCTGGAGGTCACCGGCCGCGCGGATGACGGCGGGGTCGTCCGCCGCGTCCACGACGACGTCCACGGCGGTGCCGTCGCGGAGCAGGGGGAAGCCGGAGCGGTCGGCAGAGGCAGCGGCCTCGGCGGCGGTGACGGGGAGCAGGGGGGCGGCTCCAGCGGCTGCCATTCCCCGTAAGAAGGACTTGCGGGTCACGGACGGGAGCGACGGTCTCTGCGGCACAGGGCACTGCCTTTCCGCGCCGGCTCCGCGACGGTTCCTCACGTACGGGCCGTCGGCGGGGCTGCGCGCACAGGGGAGGGCAAGGGGCGGAAATGGCATGGGCAGGCTAGAAAGCGCTTGCCGATGCACCCTAGGCGAGGCCATGCGAGGGCGTCCAGACGGGGACGGTGGGTTCTCCGCGACACCGCTTCCGTCCCGAGGGTTCCGGTCAACCTTGCTGTGTGCGGCGGGAGACGGGCCGGCAGGCCCGGGTGCGTGCCGGGGTGGGTGCCGTCCCGGACCCCGACGGTGATCGATAGGTTGGCGCTCGCCTCGCCCCCACGCGGAAGGCCAACCCCGGGCGCACTCGACGTCTCCGTTCCGCTCTCGCCCTCCTCGGCGCCATGGCCACGGCGGCCACTCTGGCCCTTGGCCCGGCGGGCCCGGCCACCGCCGACACCTGGCGGCCCGCACCCGCACGCCAGTCGACCACCGCCCACGGCCTCGCCTCGGTGACCGACCTGTTCGCCCAGCGACTGCTGCCGGCCGACAAGGTCGCCGCCGCCAAGTACGGCACGGACACGCCGATCGACGACCCGGCGCGCGAGGCACAGATCCTGTCCGACGTCCGGGCCCGGGCGGCCGGCCTCGGGCTCGACCCGGACGGCGTGGCCGCCGTGTTCCGGGACCAGATCGAGGCGAACAAGCTGGTGCAGCGCGGTCTCCACGCCCGCTGGGACGCGAACCCGGGCGAGCGTCCCACCGAGCGCCCCGGCCTGGCCAAGGAGGTCCGCCCGGCCCTGGACCGCTTCACCACCGGCCTGCTGGCCGCGCTGCGGGAGAGGGAGCGGGCCGGGCGGTGCCGTCCTGTGGTCCGCGCCTGGACGCGGCGGCAGGCTGGTCCGCGTACACCCACCAGCTCGACGCCCCGCACCTGGAGGGGCTCGCGCGGGCGCTGCCGTCGGTGTGTTCCGGCTGCCGGTAGTCCCGCCGCTCAGAAGGGGCCGTCGGCCTCGACGAGCCGGGCCAGGTTCTCCAGGGCCATGCGCGTGCCCGTCTCGTTGTCGGCGGCGGGCACGGCGTCGGGGAGGCCCTCGTGGACCATGAGGACGTCGGTGCCGCCGCCCTCGGCGTCGGTGAGTGTGGTCGTCAGCGTCATGGCGCCGCCCAGCGCTGGGTCGGCGGTCTCGAACTCGAGCACCTCGACCACCTGCTCGTCCGGCACCAGCCGCGCGAAGTGCCCGTGGTAGGTGTCCGTGTGCGCGGCCGACTTCCCGGAGGCGTCCGGTGCTTCGTAGGTGAGCGAGACACGGAACCGGCCGCCCTCGCCGGCGTAGAACTCGTGCACCTCGGCACACATCCCCGTCGGCACCCGCCAACGGGCGATCGACTCCGCGCTCACCAGCGCCCGGTAGACGGCGGCACGGGGAGCGTCGACATGGCCGGAGACCCGGGACGTGTACATGGGCTCACCCTAGGCGCTGTGGTCCGCCCCGTTCGGCAGCGGCGGCTCCGACCCGAGGCGGTGCAGTTCCTCGTCGGTGAGGAGGCGGGAGCGGAGCAGGAAGCGGACGCCCTCCGGGGCCTCCAGGGAGAAGCCGCTGCCCCGGCCGGCTACCACGTCCACGGTGAGATGGGTGTGCGACCAGTATGTGAACTGGTCCGCGCTCATCCAGAACGGGGTGTCCCCGGCCACGTGCCCCAGCAGGACGTCCGAGGCGCCGACCCGGAACTCGCCGCGCGGGTAGCACATCGGGGCGCTGCCGTCACAGCAGCCGCCGGACTGGTGGAACATCACCGGCCCGTGCGTCCCGGTCAGCCGCCGCAGCAGTTCCTCGGCGGCGAGGGTCAGTTCGACACGTCCTGTGCGTACGGTCATGAGTTCCTCCTGGCGGGACGTCGGGGTCGGGAACCGGTCCGTATCGCGAGTCCCCCAGTATCCGCCGCCACGCGGGGGAGGGCCACAAGGCGGGAGCGGTACACTTGTCCGCTCCCGCCCCGCGCGGCGTACGGATCAGGCCGCCGCGGCCCCCCACCGCCTCCCGCCAGTCCGCTCCGCCCGCGACGGCCTGCCGCCAGGCGCGCACGGCCCGGGGCGGTATGCCCATCGCCAGGGCGCCGGTCAGCCGGTCGCCCCTGCGGTACACGGCCACGAACCGCCGCTCGGCCAGGTCCCCTTCCACGACGGCGACTTCGTCGTGCCCGCGCAGGTAGCCGTACGCCCAAGCCCTCGTGCCGTACCGGTCCGACCAGAAGGTGGGCGCCGTCGCGAACGGCCGACGGGTCTCCGGCGCGGCGAGCAGATTGCGGGCGGCGGCCATGCCCTGCTCGGCGGCGTGGGTGCGGTGCTCGATCCGCATCGACGTCCCGAACAGCGGGTTGTCCCAGCGGGCCACGTCGCCGGCCGCATAGGCACCCGGCGCCGCCTCGCGGTACGCGTCGCACAGCACGCCGTCGCCGACCGCGTGCCCGGACTGGCGGACGTCGTGTCCCGTACCGCGTCCTCGCTGCGGGCGCCGCCCGACCGGCCCGAGAGCGTCGTCCACGGGGACCTGGTGCCGCCCAACCTCCACGTGGACGAGGCCGGGCACCCGGTCGCCGTCCTCGACTTCGGGTTCTGCACCACCGCCGGCGGCCCCGCCTTCGATGCCGCCGTCTGGGACATGTACGGACCCGAGGCCGACCGTCACACCGCCGAGCCGAGCCGTCTCTTCGCCCGTGAACTGGGCCATTCCGAAGAGGTTTTGGCCCTCTACCGGAAGGCCTACGCCCTCATCACGTACGACCTCTTCGGCATGGGCCCGCACGACGGGCACTTCCGCCGGTGCGCCGCCTTGTCGCGGTGAACGCGTACTACAGCAGGTCGCGGGGGACCTTCTCGTTCCAGGTACGGGAGAAGACCCGCCGGTCGGCCTCGTAGGCGTCGAGCGTCGCGTCGACGAAGAAGTCCGTCTCGTCGCATGTGAGCCGGGTCTGGGTGACCACCCGCACGTCCCAGTCGTCCCGCCGGAACCGCATGGTCCACGTGGTCTCGCCGCCGACCGAGGTGAAGTCGTCGGCGACCGCCGTGTAGCGCTCGCGGGCGCGGCGGCCGGCCTCCAGACCGATGTCGTCGAAGCGGACCGTGCCCCGGTCCTTCACGATGTCCAGCTCGGAGCGGTAGTCGATCAGATCCCGCTTGACATCCCAGCGCTCCTCCGGAGGCGTCACCTGGGTCATGGCGAGCGGGGAAGTGCCCTCGGGTTCGCCGAAGGGCGACGACGGCACCTCGTCCGGCTCGTCCACCGGCCGTACCGGCAGGGTGAGCGTGCTGGAGTGCTCGTGGACGCTGAGCAGGGCCGGCTTGGGCGCCGGCCAGGCCAGCGGCCAGTAGGACGTCGACAGGGACAGCCGGATGCGGTGGCCCGGCGGGAACGCCTGCGCCACACCGTTGAGCGGGATGGTGGCCCGGTAGCGCCGGCCCGGTTCCAACGGCTCGGGAGATTCGGTGCTGTCACGGCGGGTCAGGTTCAGGATGCCGTACGAGACGCGTGTCGCGGCGCCGTCGGGGCTCACGTCGGACAGCCGCGCCGCCACCAGGGCGACCGGCTCGCTGACCGACAGGTCGAGCTCCACGCTCGGCGAGCCGAGGATCTCCACCGGCTCGGTCAGCGGCTCGGTGTCGAAGACGAGCGAGCCGCCGTCCTCCTCCCGCTGGTCGTAGGGCAGGTCCGGGGGCGCGTTGTAGGAGGCCCACTTGCCCGCGAACTGACCGACGGACAACGGCGAGCGCACCGTCATCGCCACCCCTGCCTCGGACGCCGTCGCCGTCGCGTCCTGCGCGGGCCCGATCGTGTGCCGGCTGAGCGGGTGCGTGACGGGCCGGATGTGCGGGGACGGCCAGTGCGGCTCGCCGACCCAGCGGCCCGGCCGCTCCTCGTAGGAGGTGGAGGGCGGGACGCTGTCCTGCATCCACGCCTGGAGCATCGGCCCGTCCATGACGCCGTTGCCGACGCCCTTGAGCCAGTGGTCCCACCACCGCACGAGCTCCTGGAGGTAGCCGATCGCGGGGCCCGGCTCCCCGAGGTGGGGGAACTTGTGCGACCAGGGCCCGATCAGCCCCTTGCGGGGCACGTCCAGGTTCCCCAGCAGCCGGGTCACGGCGTTGGAGTAGCCGTCCGCCCAGCCGCTGGAGGCCAGGACCGGGCAGCGCACGCTCGTGTAGTCCTCGCACACCGAGGCGTGCCGCCAGTAGTCGTCGCGCCGCTGGTGGCGCAGCCACTCCAGCACCCAGGGCTCGGTGTTCTCCAGCCGCTCGTGCCACATCTCGCGCCAGCGCTCGCCGACCACGGCCGGGTCGGGCGGGCAGGTGCCGTAGGCGAACATGGTGCCCGCCTCGGCCAGGTTGTCCGACAGCAGCGCGCCGCCCATGTAGTGCATGTCGTCGGCGTGCCGGTCGTCGGTGAACGAGGCGATGGCGATGGCCTTCAGGCTCGGCGGCCTGCGGGCCGCCACCTGGAGCGCGGCGAACGCGCCCCAGGAGATGCCCATCATGCCCGTGCCGCCGTCGCACCAGGGCTGCTCCGCCAGCCAGGCCAGGACCTCCTCGGCGTCCGCCTGCTCCCGTTCCAGGTACTCGTCGCGCAGCACGCCCTCCGAGTCGCCGGTACCGCGCAGGTCGACGCGCACGCAGGCGTAGCCGTGCCCGGCCAGATAGGGGTGGTGGATCGAGTCCCGTACGGCCGTCAGGTCGCGCTTGCGGTACGGGATGTACTCCAGCACCGCCGGCACCGGCTCCTGGTCCGAGGAGGTGGGGCGCCAGATGTGCGCGGAGAGCCGGACCCCGTCGGACATCGGGATCGTGACGTGCTCCTCCTCCTTCGTCTCGTACGGCAGGTTGGTCACGTAACGCATGGAACCCACGTGCTCCTCACTCTCGCGCGGCGTCGGCCTCGGCCGGGGCGTCCTCGAATGCCAGGCCCAGGGCGGCCACGCAGTGGTCGAACTTCTCCCGCAGCTCCGCCTCGTCGGCCCCGCCGGTGTAGATCTGCGCCAGCTCGTAGCTGTAGCTGTCCTGCCCGGGGAGGTCCGAGAGCCGGTCGCCCTCTGCGGGGATCACCTCGATGCGCACCCCCGGGGTTTCCCGTTCGATGCGGGCGATCTCCTCGGGGCCCGGCACCCGGCGCACCACACCGTCGGTGAACCAGCGGTGGTACCACTTCGCCGCCATCGCGTAGGAGCCCTCGCGGTGCGGCATGTGCGGGTCCTCACCCAGGGCAAGACGGACCATGCAGTGGTGGTTGGGCACGCCGTCCACATACTGGAACAGCTCCGCGTGCGACTGGGAGTGCCGGGGGTTGATCTCCAGCAGGTTGATCTCCCGGGTCCGCGGGTCGTAGAAGAACTCGATGCTGAAGGTGGCCGAGTCCATCCCGATCTGCCGCATCACCCGCTCGCTGACGTCGTGCAGTTGCGCGATGACCGGGGGAGGCAGCATCGAGGGGTACTGGTGGCGCAGGAAGCAGGGGGAGTCCGGGTACTGGATGGAGTCCAGGACCCCGTAGATCGTCACCTCGCCCTGGTGGGCATAGCCCTCGACGGCCACCTGGACGCCGGACATGGCCCCCTCAGCGAGACAGACCCGGCCGCCCACGCCGTTCATCTCGGGCGGCAGGTCGATGCGTTCGAGGACGTGCTCGAAGGGGCGGCCGATGCGGGATATGCCCGCGCGGATCTCGGCGACCGCCTTGCGGAACTCCTCCTCGTCATCCACTCCGAAGGCGAGTTCGGAGGAGTACGAGAGGGCGGGCTTGAGCCACATCGGGAAGGTCACGTCGTCCGGCGGGCGTGGCGGCTCGGCCGACAGGTCGACCTGGCCGAAGGGCGGGTGCCGGTCGGTGGCCTTCTGCTGCTCCAGCCGGCTCCAGTACTTGTGCTCGCACTTGACGACCGACTCCAGACTGGTGCTGCGGGTGCCGTAGCGTTCGCTCAGCATCGGGACGAGGGTGCTG
>NZ_JBEXSH010000379.1:0-8204 GCF_040613555.1 Streptomyces sp. NPDC006265 | reverse complement strand
GGTCACGGTGTTCAGCGAGCCGAAGGACGACGACTACCGCGAGCACTGTGCCCGCCCCTTCGGCAAGCCCATCGCTCTTCCGGAACCCTTCGCCTCGTCCCAGCACAGTGAGGTACACCCGACATGCACAGACACCACAGAGCCGCCGCCCTGACCACCGCCGTCGCCGTCGGCGCCCTGCTCGCCGCAGGCTGCTCCAGCGGCTCCGGCGGGAAGAAGTCCGAGGACGGCGGCACCGACGCCGCCGCGGGCAAGGCCACCACCCCGAGGATGACCGTCGCCCTGGTCACCCACGCGGCGCCGGGCGACACGTTCTGGGACCTGATCCGCAAGGGCGCCCAGGCCGCCGCGGCGAAGGACAACATCAAGCTCGTCTACTCCAGCGACCCCACCGCCGGGAACCAGGCCAACCTCGTGCAGAACGCCATCGACCAGAAGGTCGACGGCATCGCCCTCACCGCCGCCAAGCCCGACGCCATGAAGGGCGTCGTGGCAAAGGCCAAGGCGGCCGGCATTCCCGTCGTCGGCTTCAACTCCGGCCTGGACAACTGGAAGGAGCTCGGCATGCTCGAGTACTTCGGCCAGGACGAGAACATCGCGGGGCAGGCGTTCGGTGAGCGGCTCAACCAGCTGGGGGCCAAGCACGCCGTCTGTGTCATCCAGGAACAGGGCCAGGTCGCGCTGGAGGCCCGCTGCGCCGGGCTGAAGAAGGGCTTCGAGGGCACGACGGAGAACCTGTACGTCAACGGCACGGACATGCCCTCGGTGAAGTCGACGCTGACCGCCAAGCTCCAGAAGGACTCCTCCATCGACCAGGTGGTCACGCTCGGTGCCCCGATCGCCCTGACCGCCGTGCAGTCGTTGAAGGACGCGGGCAGCAAGGCGAAGGTCGCCACGTTCGACCTCAACAAGGAGCTCGTCGGCGCCGTCCAGGGCGGCAGCATCGAGTTCGCCGTCGACCAGCAGCCCTATCTCCAGGGCTATCTGGCCGTGGACGCGCTGTGGCTGTACAGGACCAACGGCAATGTCAGCGGCGGCGGCACCGCGCCCGTACTGACGGGACCGGCGTTCGTCACGAAGGACAACGTCGACAGCGTCGCCGAGTTCGCCGAGAAGGGCACGCGCTGACGGAACCGGGCGGCGGGAGGCAACCGTGTCAGGCCGGACCCGGCTCCTTCGGGACCGGCCCGCTCGTCCCCCGCACCACGAGCTTGGGGTCCAGCACCGCCTCCCGCGGCTCCAATTCCCTTTTCTCCAGCCGCTCGACGGCGAAACGGACCGCGTGCTCGGCCATCAGGGCGGCGTCCTGGCGGACGGTGGTCAGGCCGATCGGCATCAGGTGGGAGAGGTGACTGTCGTCGTAGCCGACGACGGAGAGGTCGCGCGGGACGTCCACTCCCGCCCGGGTCAGGGCCATCAGCAGACCCATCGCGCAGCGGTCGTTGCCGGCGAGGACCGCCGTCGGCAGCGGCCGGCCGCCGTCCCGTTCGGCCAGCAGCAGGCGGCCGGTCTCGATACCGGACTCCTCGGTGTGGTGACCGGGGATCACCCTCGCCTCGGCCTCCAGCCCATGGCGGCGCATCGCGGCCCGGTAGGCACGCCGGCGCTCCGCCGAGCCGGGACCGCGTCCGCCGTCGATGTGCACGATATGGCGGTGCCCCAGCTCCACCAGGTGGTCCATGGCCTGACGGACACCCTTGCCCTCGGCCGTGTGCACGAAGTCGACTCGGGCCTGGGGCACCCGCCGGCTGACCGACACGGCGACCGTGCGCTGCCCGAGTTCGTCCAAGTAGGCGGAGTCGGCGTCCGGGCCGAGCAGGATCACCGCCTCGCAGCGGTGGCTGAGCAGCGCCTCGATCGCCTTGGCCTCGCTGCGGCCCCGGGTCGCCCCGGAGAGCAGCACGTCGTAGCCGAGCCGTTCGGCCTCGGGATAGATGCCGGTGATGAGGTCCGTGTGGAACGTCTGCTGCACGGTGAACATGACGCCGAGCGTGCGGCTGCGGCCGCGGGCCAGCAGGCGGGCCGCGCTGTCGGGGCGGTAGCCGATCTCGTCGGCCACGCGCAGGACCCGTTCCCGGGTCTCCTGGCCGGCTCCGGCCTGGTTGCGGAAGACGATCGAGACGAGCGCGCGGGAGACGCCCGCCTTCTCGGCGACGTCCGCCATCGTGGGCCGCTGCCTGCCCGATGCATCCACCTGTGAACCCACCCTCCGACGCCGCACACCATACGGGGTGCCCCGGACCGGACCTCGCACCAGGATCCTGCGATCTCCCGGCGACCAGCTATTGACATGACATTTGGACAGGGGTCATCGTACTCAAACTAGAGCGCGCTAGTAGCGCGCGACAGTCAGTGGAAACCGCAGTGTGAAGGACACCTCCATGGCAACGGCGCCACCCTCTCTCCGTACCACCGTCGGCAATCTGTGCCTCGGGTCCGCCCCCGACTCATGGGGCGTCTGGTTCCCCGAGGACGAGCACCAGGTGTCGTACACCCGCTTCCTCGACGAGCTGGTCCGGGCCGGCTACGCGTGGCTGGAGCTCGGCCCGTACGGCTATCTGCCCACCGACCCGCAGCGTCTGAAGGCCGAGCTGGACGCACGGGGACTCAAGGTCTCCGGCGGTACGGCGTTCGGCGCGCTGCACCGGCCCGAGGCATGGGCCGAGATGCTCGCCCATGTCCGGCAGGTCGCAGCCCTGACCGCCGCCGCGGGGGCGCACCACCTGGTCCTCATCCCGCCCATGTTCCGGGACGAGAAGACGGGCGCGTTCACCGAGTCGCCGGAGCTCACCGCCGAGCAGTGGGCCGGGTTCGGCCGGGCCGCGGACCGGCTGGGCAGGTTGCTGCTCGACGAGTACGACGTGCGGCTGGTGATCCATCCGCACGCCGACAGCCACGTCCAGACGCAGGCGGAGATCGAGCGGCTGCTGAACGAGTCCGACAGCCGCTCCACCAACCTCTGCCTGGACACCGGGCATGTGGCGTACGGCGGCGGGGACAACCTCGATCTGATCCGCCGCTTCGGTGAGCGGGTCGGCTACGTCCACATCAAGCAGATGGACCCGGAGATCCTCGCCCAGGTCGCCGCCGAGGACCTGTCGTTCGGTGAGGCCGTGCAGCGCGGGGTGTGCGTGTCGCCACCCGCCGGGGTACCGAAGCCGGCCGATGTGGTCGCCGAACTGGCCCGGCTGGACGCCGAGTTGTTCGTGATCGTCGAGCAGGACCTGTACCCGTGCGCCCCCGAGGTGCCGCTGCCCATCGCGGTCGGCACCCGTGAGCACCTGGCCGGCTGCGGCCTGTCGGGGACCCGGCGCCCGAACCACGACAGGTAAGGAGCGGCCATGGGCGTCAGGGACGACGCGACACCAGCCCCCACCCCCACCTCGGTCGGGGCGGACGAAGCCCCTTGGCTGCTGGGCCGGGTGCCGCGCCGCCCGATGCTGATGGCCGGTCAGATCGGAACGACACTCGCCCTGTTGCTGATCGGCGTCTTCTCGCTGGTCCTGCCCTCCGGGGACCCGCGGGCGTTCGCGGTGCTCGCGATGACGGTCACCTTCCTCGCGTTCCAGCAGGGCGCGATCTCTCCGGTGACCTGGCTGATGCTGTCGGAGATCTTCCCGATGCGGATGCGCGGCTTCGGCATGGGGGTGGCGGCCGTGGTGCTGTGGCTGACCAACTTCGTGATCGGGCTGGTCTTCCCGTCCCTGGTCTCCGGGATCGGGATCTCCCACACCTTCTTCCTGTTCGTGGCGGCGGGCGTGCTGTCCCTCACCTTCGTGAAGCGGTACGTCCCCGAGACCAAGGGCCGCACGCTCGAGACCCTCGAGGCCGAGCTGCGGGCTCGCTTGTCCTGACCATCCTCCGAGGAGTTTCACCATGACCGTACGAGTAGGCGTCATCGGCGCCGGAATGATCGGCCAGGACCACATCCGGCGGCTCACCGAGGTCGTCACCGGTGCCGCTGTCACGGCCGTGGCCGATGTGGACGCCGAGCGCGCCGCCGGGGTGGCGGCCCGGGCCGGTGCCACCGCGCTGCCCACCGGCGCGGACCTGGTCGCCTCCCCCGACGTGGATGCCATCCTCGTCACCTCCTGGGGACCCACGCACGCCGAGCACGTCCTCGGCGCGATCGCCGCCGGCAAGCCGGTGTTCTGCGAGAAGCCGCTGGCCACGACCGCCGAGGACTGTCTGCGGATCGTCGAGGCCGAGCGGGCGCACGGCCGCCGGCTGGTGCAGGTCGGCTTCATGCGCCGCTTCGACGCCGGCTACCGGCAGATGAAGGAGGTCCTGTCCACCGGTTCGCTCGGGACTCCGCTGATCGTGCACTGCGCGCACCGCAACCCGACCGTGCCGGAGTCGTACCACTCGGCCATGGCCGCCCAGGACACGGCCGTGCACGAGATCGACGTGCTGCGCTGGCTGCTCGACGACGAGATCGCCTCCGCCCAGGTGGTCACCCCGCGCGCCACGAGCAGGCGGTTCGCACACCTGAAGGACCCTCAGGTCATGATCTTCGAGACGGTTTCGGGCGTCCGGATCGACCTGGAGGTCTTCGTCAACTGCCAGTACGGCTACGACATCCAGTGCGAGGTGGTCGGCGAGGACGGCCTGGTCCGGCTGCCCGACCCGGCGGCCGTCGGGATCCGCACCGCGGCCCGGCACGGCACGGGTGTGCTGCAGGACTGGAAGGAGCGGTTCGCGGAGGCCTTCGACACCGAGTTCCGCGAGTGGGTCGCCTCCGTGGCGGACGGCACGGATCCCACCGGCCCGTCCTCCTGGGACGGTTACGCCGCCACCGTCATCACCGATGCCGCCGTCCGGTCCCTGGAGACCGGCGGCGGGAGAGTCACCACCGACATGAAACCCCGGCCCGCGTTCTACGGAGGCACCGCGTGAAGATCGCCCTCGACCCGTACATGTTCCGTGCTCTGCCCATCGACGAGATGGTGCGCACGGTCGCCGAACTCGGCTACGAGTACATCGAGTTGTCGCCGCGTGCGGAGTTCATGCCGTTCTTCCTGCACCCGCGTGCGGACGACGCGCGGGTGGCGGAGCTGAAGAACGCGCTGCACGCGCACGGTGTTCGGCTGTCCTCCGTACTGCCGCTGTACAAGTGGTCCTCGCCGGACGAGACCGAGCGGCAGGCCGCCGTCCGCAACTGGAAGCGAATGATCGAGATCACCGCCGACCTCGGCTGCCCGCTGATGAACTCGGAGTTCAACGGGCGCCCCGAGCGCGCCGCCGAGAGCGAGGCGGCCTTCTGGCGCTCGCTGGAGGAGCTGCTGCCGGTGTTCGAGCGCGAAGGCATGGCTCTGAACCTGGAGGCCCACCCGGACGACTTCTGCGAGGAGAACGCCCCGGCCGTGGATCTCGTCCGCGCGATCAACAAGCCGTGGGTGAACTACCTGTACTGCGCACCGCACACCTTCCACCTCTCGGGCGCCTCGGAGGTCGGCGCGGACATCGCGAAGATGATGCGCTACGCCGGTGACAAGCTCCAGCACGTGCACATCGCGGACTCCTTCAACCACAAGGGGTCCAGCGGCCTGCGCTACATCCTCAACCCGCCGGGCACCCCGGCCCGGATCCACCAGCACCTCGACATCGGCCAGGGCGAGGTCGACTGGGACGTCTTCTTCGGCACCCTGCGCGAACTGGGCTTCGACGGGGTCGCCACGGCCTGTGTCTTCGCCTGGGAGGAGCGGGCCCGGGAGTCGTCGGCGTTCATGCTGGACCGCATCCGCAAGGAACTGGCCGCCTAGAAGACGCCGCCCGGGCCGGAGCGTCGGGAGCTCGTGAGGATCACGAGCTCCTGCGTGGCCCGGGTCATCGCCACGTAGTGGTCGACGGCGCCCTCGACGCCGTCGGCACCCTCACCGAAGTTCTCCGCGTCGACGAGCACCACCAGGTCGAACTCCAGCCCCTTGGACAGCTCCGGGGTGAGCGACCGGACGCGGGACGAGGCCGGCCGGAACCCGGGATCGCCGATCACACAGGCGATCCCCTCGGAGTGTCCGGCCAGCCAGGTGTCCAGGACCGACGTCAGCTCCGCGGCGGATCCGTGGCCGACGGGGACGCCGCTGCTGCGGATCGACATCGGCACGTTGGCGTCCGGCAGCGCGGCCCGGATGACCGGCTCGGCCTCCGCCATGATCTCGGCGGGCGTCCGGTAGTTGATGCTCAGGGCGGCCATCTCGACCCGGTCCAGACCGATCCGCTCCAGCCGTTCCCGCCACGACTCCGTGAACCCGTGCCGGGCCTGGGCACGGTCCCCGACGATGGTGAAGCTCCGGGGCGGGCAGCGCAGCAGCAACATCTGCCATTCCGCGTCGGTCAGTTCCTGCGCCTCGTCCACGACGATGTGCACGAACGGCCCGGCGAGCCGGTCCGGGTCGGCGGTGGGCAGGGCGCTCTCGTCGACCAGGGAGTTGCGCATGTCCTGCCCGTGCAGCATGACCAGCACGCCTTCGCCGTCGTCGTGGGCGTGGGCCTCCAGCAGGTCGTCGATGACGTCGGCCATGCGGTCCTGCTGCGCGGCCACGGCGGCCTCCTGCCGCCGTTTGCGCCGTGAGGCCTCCGGATCGCCGACCCGCTGGCGCGCCGCGTCCAGCAGCGGCAAATCGGAGACGGTCCAGGCCTGCGGCTCCGCACGCTGCAGGGTGCGCACCTCCTCGCGGCCGAGCCACGGCGCGCACATCCGCAGGTAGGCGGACACGGACCACAGGTCCCCGACGAGGTCGGTCGCCTCGAGCAGCGGCCAGGCGCGGTTGAAGACCGTGAGCAGCTCCCGGTCCCGTGCCAGCGCCTTGCGGAGCAGGTCCTCCGGGGCGTCGCCCTCGTGCTTGTCGACGCAGATCGTGAGGAGTTCCTCCCAGACCTGGTCGCGTGCCTCGTTGTGCGGTGCGCCGGGTTCCGCCGCCTGGAACGCCGCGGCCCAGTCGCGGGCGCCGAGGCGGATGGCGGACCAGTGGGTCGTGACCGTCATCGCCTCGGTGGGCGGCTCCTCGTAGAACCGGACGGCTTCCTCGATGGCCCGCACCATGTCCGTGGACGACTTCAGGCGGGCCGCCTCCGGGGCGGTCTCGGCCTCGGCGGTGGCGCCTTCGTCGACGAGGTCGCGCAGGATGCAGGTCTGCACGCCCTCCTCGCCGAGACTGGGCAGGACGTCGGAGACATAGGACAGATACGGCCGGTGCGGGCCGACGAAGAGCACCCCGCCCCGGCGGTGCTGACCGAGGCGCGGATCGGAGTAGAGGAGGTAGGCGGAGCGGTGCAGGGCGACGACGGTCTTGCCGGTGCCCGCGCCGCCGTCCACGACGAGGGCGCCGCGGGACCCGGCGCGGATGATGGCGTCCTGGTCGGCCTGGATGGTGCCGAGTACGTCCCGCATTCGGGGTGAGCGGTTGGTGCCGAGGCCGGCGACGAAGGCGGACTGGTCGTCGAGCGCGGCGTGTCCGTCGAAGCCATCGGCGGTGAACACCTCGTCCCAGTAGTCGCCGACCCGTCCGTCGGCCCAGCGGTACCTGCGCCGGCTGGTCAGACCCATCGGGCTGGCGTGGGTGGCTCCGAAGAACGGCTCCGCGGCCGGGGAACGCCAGTCGACCAGCAGCCGGCGCCCCTCGCGGTCCGTGAGACCGAGCCGTCCCACGTAGACGGGCTCGGAGCCGTCCGCGGCGATCATGTGCCCGAGGCACAGGTCCGGTCCGAAGCGGCGCAGGGCGCGCAGGCGGGTGGTCAGCCGGTGGATCTCGGCGTCCCGGTCCATGGCCTGCCGGCCCTTGCCGCCGGGTGCCCTGCGCTCGGCCTCCAGACGGTCGGACAGTTCGGCGATCGACAGCTCCAGGCAGTCGGCGATGGCGGCGAAGTGCCGTTCGTCCGCGGCGATCGACGCCGGGGCGGCCATGTGCGCGAGGTGGTCGGGAAGATCGAACGCGCTCGTGGTCGCAGGGGTCACGTCATTCTCCCGTTTCCGCAGGTCCTGGGCCTAAGCCGGACATTTTGCGGGAGCCGGGGGGCCTTGCCGCAAGGCCCCCCGTGGGCTATAGCTTGAGACAGGCGAGGAGCACACTCCTTGCCTTTTCTGTTGCCCGCCCCTTGTTGCCGGCGCGCCGCTTGTGTGTGGCACGCTCGTCGTCCCGACAGCGTGGAGAGGCGGCGGCATGCGCATAGGACTGCTCGGCACCGGACCCTGGGCGCAGCTGGCC
>NZ_JBEXSH010000378.1:0-8234 GCF_040613555.1 Streptomyces sp. NPDC006265 | reverse complement strand
GGTGGTGCCGTTCCTGATGAAGCAGGACGTCATCCCGGGCCACACCAACTCCTTCCAGGTGACCCCCAACAAGGCACCGCCCCGCGCAAGCCCGCCGCCCACCGCGGCAAGGGCTGGGAGGAGGTCACGGAGCAGGCGATCCGGGCCCTGGCGGGGCGCGGCAAGCCGCTGGTCTCCATCCTGTGGGGCCGGGACGCCCGCAATCTGCGCCCACTCCTCGGCGACCTGCCCTCTGTCGAATCCGCCCACCCCTCCCCCATGTCGGCCGACCGGGGCTTCTTCGGCTCCCGCCCGTTCAGCCGGGCCAACGACCTGCTGATCCGCCAGGGCGGCCAACCGGTGGACTGGCGCCTGCCGTGACCGGGGTGTCGGAGGGTTCCGGGTTCCTCGCCGTGGACTCCGGCGGCTCGGGGATGCGAGCCGTGGTGGGGACCGCCGAGCGCGGACCGCTCGCCCGGCGGGAATCCCGAGAGCCGGTTCGCACCGGCGAGCGGGGCATCGACCCCGAACACTTCATGGCGCGACTCGTGCCGCTGGTGCGCGCGTTGACCGCCGAAGCGGGTGCGGTGCCGCTGGCCACCGTCGTCGTCGGCGCGACCGGTCTGGCCTCCCTCGGGGACGGGCTGCGTGCCGAACTGCCGGGCGCCCTGGCCCGGGAGTGGGGGGTGCACAGGGTGGCGCTGGCCGCCGATGCCGTGACCGCGTACGTGGGTGCGGTCGGGCCACGCCCCGGAGCCGTGATCGCCGGCGGGACGGGACTGATCGCGATCGGCACCGACCTCACCGGCTGGCGGCGGGCGGACGGCTGGGGGCATCTGCTCGGCGACTGCGGGGGCGGTGCCTGGATCGGGCGGGCCGGTCTCGAGGCCGCGCTGCGCGCCCACGACGGACGCGAGGACGGCTCGGCCCGGCTGCAGGCCTGCGCCGAGGAGGTGTTCGGGCCCGTGGCGGGGCTGCCCGGCGCCCTGTATCCCCGACCCGACCGGTCGGCCGTGCTCGCCTCCTTCGCGCCCCGCGTGGCCGCCTGCGCGGACCAGGACCCCGTCGCGGCGGGCATCCTGCGTGCGGCCGCCCGGCACATGGCCGACTCTGCGGCGGCCGTGTGCCCTTCCGGCGGCGAGCCGTGCATCGCCCTCACCGGCGGCCTGTTCAAGCTGGGCGACCCGTTGCTCGGCCCCTTGGACGAGGAACTGGAGCGGCGGCTTCCACAGGGGCGGCGGGTACCGGCCGAAGGTGATCCGCTGCACGGCTCGGTGCGCATCGCGGCCGAACTGAGCACCGGTTCACTCACGCTGCCGAGTGACGAGACGATGCTGTCCGTGACCACCCGTTCGGGTGATTGATCCGATCACGTCCCATCCGTACGTAACTCATCAGACAAAACAGGACGGATACCGCTCACCTGCACCCTCCCCGAACAGGGGAACCCAAGAAGCCAGTAACATGCGGCGCCATGAGTTCCCCCACTGGGCCCGCGGATGGCCTGCCTGTACGAATGCCGCGCCCCCGCCAGCCCGGACGGCACCGCCGTCCCGAGCCGCTGGTTGCTCCCGAGGGCGCGCCCGCGCTCGTCCTCGCCGTGCCGGGGACGCCCAGTAGCGCCACGCGCAGCCTCGCCGAGGAAGTCGTGAGCATCGCCCGCTCCGAGCTGCCCGGCCTCGACGCCCGCATCGGCTACCTCGACGGGGACAACGCGGAGTTCCCCTCGCTGCAGGCCGTGCTCGTGCGCACCGCCGAGGGGCGCACGGCCCGTTTCGAGCAGGCCCGCGCCGCCGGCATGGACGTCAAGATGCCCGACGGCCCCGTCGCCGTCGTCGTGCCGCTGCTCGCCGGGCCGGACAGCGCGCTGCTGCGCCAGGTCCGTCAGGCCCTCATGGAGAGCCGTGTCGCCGCCGAGCTGACCGAAGTCCTCGGCCCGCACCCGCTGCTCGCCGAGGCGCTGCACGTGCGGCTGTCCGAGGCCGGTCTGGCCCGCGCCGACCGCGCCCGGCTGTTCACCGTGGCGACCGCCGCGGACGGCATCATCCTGGCGTCGGTGGGCGGGGACGAGGCCGTGCAGGCGGCGGGGATCACCGGCATGCTGCTCGCCGCGCGCCTCGCCGTGCCGGTGATGGCCGCGGCCCTGGACGAGGAGGGCTCCATTGCCTCCGTCGCCGAGCAGCTGCGCTCCTCGGGTTCGCAGCAGCTGGCGCTCGCGCCGTATCTGATCGGTCCGGAGATAGAGCAGGGCCTGGTCGAGGAGGCCGCGAAGGAGGCGGGCTGCTCGGCCGCCGAGTCGCTCGGCCCGTACCCGGCGATCGGCAAGCTCGCCCTGGCCAAGTACACGACGGCGCTGGGCATCGCGCCGCAGCAGGCGCAGGGCACGCCGGTTCGCTGACGCGAGGTGCGCTGCGCGAGACGCGAGAAGGCCCGCTCCGGTTCGGAGCGGCCCTTCAGCATGCACCGTCCCGCCCTTCGCGTTCTGCAAGGAGAACCCTGCTCATGACGACCGCCCTGGTCCCCGCCTCCGTGATCGACAAGAATCTGGACACCGCCTGCGCCTCCGTCGTCAGTGAGGTTGAACGCACGGACGGCAAGTCGTCCTTACTGCTCGCCTTCAACGGCGCCGTCCTGGCAGGCCTCGCGTCCGTCGCCGACAAGGACCTGCCGCCTGTGACGAAGGTCTGCGGAGCGCTCGCCGTCCTCGCCCTGGGCGCGGCCGCCGTGCTGCTGCTCCTGGTCGTCAGGCCCCGCCTGCGCGGCGACGACAAGGCGTCCTTCCCCCACTGGGCACGCCTGGACGACGACGAGATCCGCGGCTGCATGGACGCCGACACCCGAGCCGCGCGCATCCGGGTCCTGTCCACCCTGGCCGTACGGAAGTTCACGCACCTTCGGCGCGCGGTCGACCTGTCGCTCGCGGCCCTGGTCCTGCTCGCGCTGGCCGCCGCCGGCCTCGCGCTGTGACGGCGGCCGCGCAGGCCCGCACGCGCCTGGACCGCGTGCGCGCTTCGGTCGGCATCGCCCAGCTCGCCCTCCAGCAGATCGAGGACGAACTGACCGGCGACATCGGCGCCCAGGAGCTCGCGGAGGTCCTGCGCGAGCTCCACCACGAAGACCACCGCCAGGACGGCGTCTTCGGCTCCCTCGCGCAGCTGCTGACCGTCGCGGGACAGGCCGCCGAACGCATCGAACCGGACCGCGACGGCGAGATGTCGTGCCCGCTGCACGAAGCCGCCGCACTCATCACCGACAACGCCGGCCTCCAGACCTACTACGCCACCCGTGCTCTCGACCCGCAGGGAGAAGCCGAATGAAGACCTTCCGCCTGGAAAACGCGCTGCCCGTCGACACGACGGTCCCCGACGACTCGCTGGTCTGCCTGATCGGTGCGGCCGGGTCGGGCAAGAGCACATGGGCCAGCACCTGGCCCGCCACGCAGGTCCTCGAACTCGACAGGTTCCGGGCCCTGGTCAGCGACGATGCGGGCTCGCAGGAATCAACAGACGACGCCGTGTTCGCGCTGCAGGCCGTCCTGGAGGCCCGCCTCGCCCGCCGAAAGATGACGATCGTGGATGCGACGAACAGCGAGAAGGCTGTGCGTGCCAACCTCATCGCCACCGCGCGCCGTCACGGCATGCCCACGGTGGCACTGGTCATCCCCACCCCGGTCTCCACGTGTGTCGAACGGCAGAAAGACCGGCCCGCCAACCGCAGCGTGCCCGAGCCGGTCGTCCGCGCACAGCACGCCGCGATCGTCGACGCTTTCCCCGGCCTGCCCGGCGAGGGCTTCGACCACGTCGTCGTCGCGGAGAACATCCACCGCCTCCAGGCGCTGCTGCAACGCGTCAGCGACGCCCGGCGCGCGGATCTCGGCTGGGACGCCGGCGAGGGCCTGGGCGACCTGCTCCTGGTGCGCCGCTACTTCGGCCCCGAGATCCTGCCGATGTGGCGCTGGCGCGACGCCTCGCAGCTCGCCGACGGCGACCGCGTCGCAGAGATCCGGCTCGGGGCGGACAGCCTGTACCTCGCCCTGCGCACCGACGTCGACGGCGCGGGCGACATCGGGTTCGAGGTCCTGGTGGGCTGCCCGGCCGACGACGAATGCGAAGGCAAGGCGTGGGCCCCGGTCTACAACGCGACCGACCTCCTGCGCGCCCTGACCGGTGATCTGATGACCGACCCGGACGTGCGCTGCACCATCCACGGCCCGCACGACAACGAGGACCAGGACGACGACCCCGAAGGCCGCGCCGACCTCGAGGAGCAGTACGCGGACGCAGTCCGCCCCTGAGCCGCGCCGCCCCGATCACCGTCCAACTCCAGCTCTGACAGGGAGCTCACCCATGCCCACCCGCACCGACACCATCGACGACCTGTTCACCGGTCTGCGGGTCGACAAGTTCAGCGGCACCATCGACCGCGACGACGCGTACACGGTTGTGCTGAGCCTGCTGGACAACGCACGTTCGGTTCAGGACCGCACCACCCTCACCGAGCTGTGGACCGTCCTGCAGACCATCCCGGGGGCGGAGCCGTTCGGCGGCCGCGCCCGCCTCCACCAGCTGCTGCACACCGCTGAACGCGACGGGGAGATCCGCCGCACCGCCAGCGGGCACATCCTGCTGCGCCTGGACGCGCCCTCCAGCGGAGGACCCGAGCACGTGTGGGTGCGCCTTGACGGGCGCGGCGCCAGCGGAGCCGAGGTGGAGATCACGGGCGCGGACCCGTGGCCGGACCACCAGCTGCACGCCCCGGGCCCGGCCTGGTGGCGCTGCACCGGATGCCGCGACCACAGCGGCACCATCGCCCAGGACTTCCTCCGCATCCGCGACGACGCCACCGAACACGCCAGCACCTGCCGTGCGCTGCCCGCTCCCCCGGCCGTGGCCTGACGGACGCTCCGTGCTGCCCCGACCCCGCACATCAGGGGGCGGGGCGGTCGCGGTGGTCCCTCAACCACACGGAAGAGACGGGCCGTTCACGGCCTGCGTCCCGACTGGGGCGCGGACTGGCACAAGGCGTGGGTCAAAGCCCAACAGCCTGATCTGAATTCGCCCCGGGACGGCCGCCAAGGCCGGAAAACCAGTCGGCCGCCCCGGGTTCCCCATCCCGTACGAGACGAGAGGGAGATCCCAGTATGGACTCCACCCTGCGCGTACAGGCCCGCTGCGGGCAACGCGCGCTGCTCATGCCCTGGAGGCCCAAGCCGGACCTGGTGGCGCAAGCCCTCCAGCTGCCCGACTTCCGGCCGTGACAGGCCGCCGCAGCAAGAAGCCGCTGTTCGAGCCGGGCCTGATCCCGGCTCCCGGCGCCCTTCTCGACTGGCGCGACAGCCAGCACTTCGACCGCTGGCAGGACCGCCCCTGCGCACTGTGCGACCAGCCCACGCCCATGCGCTCCCACTACGGGGAGCCCGTGCACAAGGCGTGCGCTGAGGACTGGATCAGTCAGAACCCCACCGAGGCCCGCCTCGGCCGGTTCGCCTCCGACGTCCAGCCCAAACGCCGGCGCGACGACGACCACGCCTGAACCCCTCCACTTGGAGGCTCCCTTGAGCAGCACTCAACGCGACGTCGACCACGCCCTCGCCTACCCCGAGCCGCCCGCCTCCCCGCTCTGGCACCGCCACGGCGCGAAGGCCAGGCCGCTCACCGACGCCCAGAAGAAGCGCAACCGCGAGCTCCTGGACATCGCCCAGCGCACCACTCGACACAGCTCCCCTCGCCCCACCAAGACCCTGGCGGAGGCCAGCTGATGGACACCAAGCACTGCACCGTCGACGGCTACCTCGACACCGTCCCCACACCCGGCGGCGCGCCGTACACCGCCCGGTTCCAGCTGGTCGTCTCGCCCACCGACGACGTCGTGGACGACGTGATCTGGTCCTGCATCACCAGCAAACCCGGGATCGCGCACGCGCTGCTCACCGAGATCCAGCCCGGCGACCTGCTGCACGTCTCCGGCGTCCTCACCCAGCCCGACGACCCGGCAGAGCCTGCCCGGCTCACCGTCGACGCTCTGGAGGTCCTGACCGCCGCACCGGCGCGGGCCCTCAAGGAGATGGTCCTCGACAGGTACGGCGACTACGTCGTGGTGTTCGACGCCGACACCGACGCCGTGCCGGTCTTCACCGCTCTCGGGCAGTGGGTCGGCGAGGCGAAGAGCCCCGACGCCATCGGCCCGCTGATCGACATCCACGAGCGCGTGAACGGCGGTGACCCGGAATGACCACGACCACCGACGAGTCCCGCACGGTCCTGGAGCGGTTCCCCGCCGGAAGTCCCCGCGGCTCCTGGCCGGCGGAGGAGTACGCCGCCGCCCAGCGCGCCCAAGGCCGACCGGACGCCCACGTCGTAATGGACCTGCACGCCGACCAGTTCCTCGTGGTCACCAACACCACCACCCAGTAGCACCACCCCGGAGCGCCGCGCCCCGCCTTCCCGGCCGGGCGCGGCGCTCCACGCGTTCCCGCCCCTTTCACCACCGAGCAGGAGGCACCTTCTTGCACCCGATCCGCCTGATCTCGTTCGGCTACCTGCACCTGCCCACCGGCCCGGACGGCTCCCCCGTCCCGCCCGCCGCCGACCGGATCGAAGACGTCCGCGACCGGCTCCGCGACCCCGCAGCAGCCCGCGACATCCTCGACCTGGACGGCCTCAACCCCCGCGTCCAGGACGTCGTCCTGAACACCCCCGGCGCCCGCGAACTCATCGCCAACCTCGCCGACTACGCCGACCTGCCCGCCGGTCCCCGCCGCATCGCGATCGGCTGTGCAGGAGGCCGGCACCGTGCAAGCGGCCTCATCGAAATCCTTGCCCGCACCCTCCGCGACCGGGGCCGCGAGGTCGAAGTCGAGCACCTCCACGTCCACTTGCCCCGCGTGCTCAAGACACCCGCCAACCACGCCGCCCACGCCCACTCCACGCAGGAGGCCACCCGATGAAGCGTCTCTTCCGCCGCTGCGGCCACGCACCCGGCGCCCTCAGCCCCGAGGACCAGGCCGCCGTCGACCAGTTCCGCGCGCTGCTCACTGCCCTGCGTGACCCGGAGCCCTGGACGCCCGGCCTCTACCGGGATGTCGCCGTACGCGTCGGGCCGTTTGTGGAAAGGGCCCACCCCATCCTGGGCGACGACCATGGTCCCGACCTGATCGCTGTCTCCCTGGTCCACCCCGACACCCCGCACGCTGCGGCCTACCTCCACGGCCACCAGCTCGGCTACACCGGCAGGGGCTGGCTGCGCTGTGAGGCGGACAAGATCCTCGGAGTGTGGAACCAGGCCTTCACGCCGCTCACCCACGCCGCGGCGGGCCTGGAGCTCCCCGACGACGTCGGCATGGAACCCGCGCACTACGCCGTCCATGTCGAAGCCCGCCGGACGGACAACTCCGGGCGCATCCTGCTCCGTATCGGCCCGTACACCCAGACCGCGCTGGCCTCCCGTGACGCGGACCGCCTCAACACCCTGTTGGAGGGCAAGGCGGCCACCGTCATGCCCGGGTACACGGTCACCGCGAAGGACACGGTCTTCCACGTCAGCGAGCACGCCTCCTACAACGACCCGCACAAGGCCGACGCCTGCGAGCTCCTGGCGGCCCTCCTCGAGGACGTGAGCGCCCCATGGTGACCACTGCCCTGTACGAGATCGAGACCAGCGAAGCCGACGACGGCACGACTGTCCCCGCTGAAGGCATCTGGACCCCCAGCAGTGAGGATGCGACCGACAACGGGTTCGTCGTCTACCGCGGGCTGTACGTCGCTGGCATCGGAGCTCCGAACGACGACAGCCTTTACCCGGACAGGTTCGTCGTTCTCGGACACCAGCGGTGGGCCGTCATCGAGGCAGCCGCCGCGTACATGGCCCACATCCACAGCTGGCGGACCCTGCATCTCTACCCGGGCGACGACCCCTCGGTGCACATCCCCCGCATCCCGCGCGCCGTCCACGCCCACGGCGTCTTCTTACGGCACCCGCACCCGGATCACCCGTGCGGCTGCGAGTGGGAAGACACCTGGCGCGTGGTCTGGGCGCCGGCCACCGAACCCGGCGCCGTCCCGATCACCGCCATGCGACACCCCGCCGCCCCGGCAGCCACCGCCGCCATCCCCAACCCCGACGAAGAAGGCGCGCCTGCGACCTGGGCGGCCTGACACGCACCACCAGCACGACGAAGGGCCGTGCGCACCGCGGACTGGGGGGGGGGCGGGCCGGGTTTGGGGTCACGGCCGCTCGCGCGCGGAGCGCCAAACCGC
>NZ_JBEXSH010000377.1:0-8253 GCF_040613555.1 Streptomyces sp. NPDC006265 | reverse complement strand
CTCGGCGGTCCGGGCGTTGACCCGCTCGGGCCGGTTGAGCACGTTCGACACCGTCGACACCGAGACACCGGCGGCCGCGGCGACGTCCTGAATGCGGGCGGGGCGTGCCGGAACGGCGTCCACCCCCTCGCTGTTGCGGCCGCGCGACCAGGCACGACGATGGCCTTCATGAGCGCCACGAGTATAACGTGACCGGGCGTGGAACGTTTTTCCCCGCCCGGTCCCCCTCGGCCCGCCGGTCAGGCGGAGGGCGCACCGGTGAGGACCTCCACGCGGCCGGTGTCGAGCGAGTAGTAGGCGCTGACGACGGCCAGTTCACCCTTCTTCGCGAGCGGCGCGAGGTCCTTGTTGGACCGCAGGTCGGCGGTCTGCTTGGTGTGGATCCGGACCATCGCGTCGACCGGGTCCGCGTGCCGCTGCTTGACGGTCTCCAGATCAGGCGGCGGAAGCTGGAGCACCCCAAATGGCTCGGCGCCGGGCAGGCGGCGGCGTGCCGCAGGGAGTCCCGCAGAACGCCCAGTTCGCGGACCGTGCGGTCCAGTTCGTCCGCCTTGGCCGACAGCACCCCCCGGTCGATGTGCGGTTGCCCGTCCGGCGCGAACATCTGCGCGATCTCATCGAGCGAGAACCCGGCCGTCCGCCCCAGCGCGATCAGCGCCAGCCGCTCCAGCACCCCGGGGTCGTACTGCCGCCGCAGGCCGCGTCGGCCGGTGGAGGAGATCAGTCCCTTCTCCTCGTAGAACCGCAGAGTCGAGGCGGGTACTCCGGCGCGGTGCGCCACCTCTGCTATGTCCAGGTCTGCCATTGTCTTGACCTCAGGTCGACTTGAAGTAGAACGCTGTCATCCCGCCCCGACGAAGGCAAGCAGAGGGAGAACGACGATGGATGCCTCACGCAGGTCCTACGACGAGCGGGCCGCCCGCTGGAACGGGCCCGCCGGCCACGCCTGGGTGGATCTCCAGGATGTGCTGAACCAGATGTTCGGGCCGATCGAGGAGCTGCTCGTCGACGCCGTGTCCGCCGAGCACGCGGCCAGTGTGCTGGACGTCGGCTGCGGCACGGGCAGCATCACCCGGGCCGTCGCACGCAGGGTCGGGCACTGTGTGGGTGTCGACATCTCCGGTCCGATGATCGAGGGGGCGCGGGCGCGTGCCGAGCAGGAGGGCGTACCGGCGTCCTTCGTCCAGGCCGACGCGCAGGAGTACGCCTTCGAACCCGCAGCCTTCGACGCCGTCGTCTCGCGCTTCGGTGTCATGTTCTTCAGCGACCCCGTGCGGGCCTTCACCAATCTGCGGAGCGCGGTGAAGGACGCGGCCGGGCTGCGGTGCGTCGTGTGGCGAGGTCCCGAGGAGAACCCGTTCATGACGACGGCGGAACACGCCGCGGCCCCGTTTCTGCCGGAGCTTCCCGCCCGCCGGCCGGACCAGCCCGGCCAGTTCGCCTTCGCGGACCCGGAGCGGGTCCACCGCATCCTGGCGGAGAGCGGCTGGGCCGGAATCGACATCGAACCGGTCGACGTGGTCTGCGCCCTGCCCGAGAAGGAACTCGTCACCTTTTTCACCCGGCTCGGTCCGCTCGCCACGGTCCTGCCCGAGGCCGACGAGCGGACCAGGGCAGAGATCGTCGAGGTGGTCCGGCCCGCCTTCGACCCGTTCGTTGAAGGCGCGGAAGTCCGCTACACGGCGGCCTGCTGGATGGTCTCGGCGCGGGCCGGTAGCGCGAAACTTTCGTGAGGTCCGGCCCTCTTTTCCGATCGCGGGCGACCGGCGCATAGTGAGATCACGATGACGCAGAAGAGAGCCTTGGTGGTCCGAGGCGGCTGGGTAGGACATCAGCCGGTCGAGGCCACGGAACTGTTCCTGCCCTTCCTCCGGGACAACGGATTCACGGTCCGGGTCGAGGAGTCGACCGAGATCTACGCGGATGCCGCCGAGATGGCCGACACGGACCTGGTCGTGCAGTGCGTGACGATGTCGGAGATCACGCACGACCAGCTGGCGGGGCTGGGCTCCGCGGTCGTGGCCGGTACCGGCTTCACCGGCTGGCACGGCGGCATCGCCGACTCGTTCCGCGCCTCCTCGGACTATCTTCACCTGGTGGGCGGCCAGTTCGCCACACACCCCGGCAAGGAGCCGTGCGAGCGCCGGGGTGCGGCGGACGACAACTTCCTGCCGCACACCATCGTTCTCACCGAGGCCGGTCGCGCGCACCCGATCACGGCCGGCATCGAGGACTTCGCGCTGGACACCGAGCAGTACTGGGTGCTTCACGACGACCTGATCGACGTCCTGGCCACCACCACGCATCCCGTCCGGCCGTGGCAGCCCTGGCACCGGCCGGTCACCTCCCCCGCGGTCTGGACCCGCCGGTGGGGTGCCGGGCGGATCGTGGTGACGACGCCGGGGCACAGCGTCGACGTGCTGGAGCACCCCCACGTCCGCACCATCATCGAGAGGGGCATGCTGTGGGCGACGCGCACCGCGTCGGGGTCGTAGGGCTCGGCGTCATCTCCCGCGCGTACCTGGACACGCTCGTGGGCCGCCCCGGCGTGCGCGTCACCGCGGTCGCCGACCTCGACGCCTCCCGGTCGGCCGCGGCCGCCGCCGAACTGCCCGGCGCCCGGGCGCTGACGGTCGAGGAGCTGCTGGGCAGCCCGGACGTGGACACCGTGCTGAACCTGACCACGCCGGCGGCCCACGCGGAGATAGCCCTCGGGGCGATCCGGCACGGTAAGAACGTCTACGGCGAGAAGCCCCTGGCCGCGGGCCTGGAGGACGCGCGGGCCGTCCTGGAGGCCGCCGCGAAGGCTGGCATCGGTGTCGGCTGTGCCCCGGACACCGTGCTGGGCACGGGAGTGCAGACCGCGCGGGCGGCGGTGGAGGCGGGGAGCATCGGGCGCCCCCAGTTCGCCTCGGCCGTGATGGTCACCCCGGGCCACGAACGCTGGCACCCCCACCCCGACTTCTACTACACGGCCGGCGGCGGGCCACTGCTGGACATGGGGCCGTACTACCTCACGTCCCTGGTCCACCTGCTGGGGCCGGTGCGTGCCGTGACCGGGGCGGCCGGGCGGCTGCGCGCCGAGCGCGTCATCGGATCCGGCCCGCGCGCCGGCGAGCGCATACCGGTCGAGGTGGACAGCCATGTCTCCGGAGTGCTGGAGCACGTGAACGGGACGCTGACGACGCTCACCACGAGCTTCGACGGTGTGGCCACCACGGCCGCGCCCATCGAGGTGCACGGCGAGAGCGGCACCCTCTCGGTCCCCGACCCCAACCGGTTCGACGGGGAGGTGCGCCTCCACGTGCTCGGCGACACGCGCTGGCGCGCCGTTGCGACGTCGGCGGGTTACGCGGCCGGCGCTCGCGGCGTCGGTCTGCTCGACTTCCTCACCGCCGACGAGCGGCGGGTACCGCGCGCGAGCGGTGAACTGGCCCTGCACGTGCTGGAGGCGATGACCGCTGTGCTGCGTTCGGCGGCCGAGGGGCGGCGGATCGAACTGACGACGTCGGCCGAGGTGCCCGCCCCCGTACCCCTGACGGCTGCCGCGCAGTGGCACGGCCGGCCCGACTGAGGTCAGTCCACGGGCCACGTGTGCGCGGGCGCGTTCATGTGCATGTAGTCCATGTACGTCCTGGTCATCTGCCGCAGTGCCTCGCGGCGGTCGGAGATGCCGGCCTTCTCCAGGTGGTGCACCATCTCCGCCTGCCACAGGGCGCCGTTCCGGCCGGTGACGCAGCGCTGCTCGATGATGCCCAGCAGGGGTTCGCGCCACGCGGCGTCCATGCCGGTCAGCTCCAGGCCCCGGTGGGCCAGGGGCAGCAGCCGCCGCAACACCAGTTCTGTGACCGGCACTTCGCCCACACCGGGCCAGTACAGGCGGGCGTCGATGCCGTCGCGGGCCGCGGTGTGCAGGTTCTCCTCGGCGACCGAGAAGGACATCCGCGTCCACACCGGCCGGTCCTCGTCGACCAGGGCCCGGGTCAGTCCGTAGTAGAAGGCGCCGTTGGCGATGATGTCGGCCACGGTGGGACCGGCGGGCAGCACGCGGTTCTCGATGCGCAGATGCGGGCCGCTGTCGGTGACCGCGTAGATGGGGCGGTTCCAGCGGTAGATCGTGCCGTTGTGGAGGGTCAGCTCGCCCAGCTGGGGAACGCCGCCGCTGTCCAGCTCCTTCTGCGGGTCCTCGTCCTCGCACAGCGGCAGCAGGGCCGGGAAGTAGCGCACGTTCTCCTCGAAGAGGTCGAAGACGCTGGTGATCCAGCGCTCCCCGAACCACACCCGGGGCCGTACGCCCTGGGCCTTGATCTCCTCGGGGCGGGTGTCGGTGGCCTGCTCGAACAGGGGGATGCGGGTCTCGCGCCACAGTTCCTTGCCGAACAGGAAGGGCGAGTTGGCAGCGAGGGCGATCTGTACGCCCGCGATGGCCTGGGCCGCGTTCCAGTAGTGCGGGAACTCCTTCGGGTCGACCTGGAGATGGAACTGGGTGCTGGTGCAGGCGGCCTCGGGCGTGATCGTGTCGGCGTACGTCGACAGGCGTTCCACACCGTCGACCTTGATCCGCAGGTCCTCGCCCCGGGCCGCGAAGATCTGCTCGTTGAGCAGCCGGTAGCGCGGGTCGCCGGAGAGTGCGGACCCGCTGACGTCCGACTCGCCCAGGGTCGGCAGGATGCCGACCATGATCAGGTGCGCGCCCACCGCGGCGGCGCCGTCCTCGGCGTGGTTGAGGGCGTCGCGGATCGCCTGCTCCCAGGAGCCGGGGCCGCCCGCCGTGAGCTGCCGGGGCGGGATGTTGATCTCCAGGTTGAAGCGGCCCAGCTCGCTGGACCAAGCGGGGTCGGCGATCGCCTGGAGGACGTCGGTGTTGCGCATCACGGGCAACCCGGCGTCGTCCACCAGATTGAGCTCGATCTCGAGGCCGACCTGGGGGCGCTCGCTCTCGAAGCCCGACTCGTGGAGCATCCGGGCGAGCACCTCGAGGTCGGTGTGCATCTTCTCCCGGTACCGACGGCGGTCCTCCCGGGTGAACACCAGGGCCGGCACGTCACGTCCCATGTGCCCTCCTGCGCTCCTGCGGCGGCTGTGTCCGCTCCTCGGCGATGGGTCTCGTCCCAGAGTCGCACCTTGTCCTCGCCCCCGCACCCACCTAGCCTGACTTTGTGCCGCAAATAAACAAACCCCGTACGCACAGTGCCGTGCCGGGCAACGGCAGCTCCCTGACCCGACTCCGCATCGCCCTCACCGTCTTCTTCGCCCTCGACGGCTTCGTCTTCGCCGGCTGGGTCGTGCGCATCCCCGCCATCAAGGCGCAGACCGGCGCCTCCGCCAGTGCTCTGGGCCTCGCCCTCCTGGGCGTCTCCGCCGGGGCCGTCATCACCATGACCCTCACCGGGCGCCTGTGCCGCCGCTACGGGAACCACCAGGTCACCGTCGTCTGTGCGGTACTGCTCTCCCTCTCCGTCGCCCTGCCCCCGCTGACCCACTCGGTGCTCGCGCTGGGCGTCGTCCTGCTGCTCTTCGGCGCCGCGTACGGAGGGATCAACGTCGCTTTCAACAGCGCGGCCGTGGACCTCGTGGCAGCGCTGCGGCGGCCGGTCATGCCGAGCTTCCACGCGGCCTTCAGCCTGGGCGGCATGGTCGGAGCGGGGCTGGGCGGGCTCGTCGCGGGGGTCCTCTCCCCCACCCGGCACCTGCTGCTGCTCACGCTGGTCGGCCTGCTCGTCACCGCGGCGGCGGGCCCCACCCTCCTGCGGCACGAGCCGCCGGTGCCCACGGCGCGGGACGTTCCCGCCGAGGGAGCCCCGCGCCGCCTGGACGGCCGCACCCGTGCGCTGGTGATCGTCTTCGGCCTCATCGCGGGGTGCACCGCGTACGGCGAGGGGGCGCTGGCCGACTGGGGCGCCCTGCACCTCGAACAGGACCTGCACGCGTCGGCGGGTGCCGCGGCCGTGGGCTACTCCTGCTTCGCGCTCGCCATGACGGTGGGCCGCCTGACCGGCACGACGCTCCTGGAACACCTGGGGCGGACCCGGACCGTCGTCGCCGGCGGCACCACCGCGGCGGCCGGCATGCTGCTCGGCGCTCTCGCCCCCTCCCTCTGGGCGGCCCTCCTCGGCTACGCGGTCACGGGCATCGGCCTCGCGAACCTCTTCCCCGTGGCCGTGGAACGCGCGGGCGCACTCGCCGGCCCCGGCGGTGTCGCCACGACCTCCACCCTGGGCTACGGGGGCATGCTCCTCGGCCCGCCCGCGATCGGCTTCATGGCGGACTGGTTCTCCCTGCCGGCCGCGCTCACCAGCGTGGCGGTCCTGGCGGCGGTGGCGGCGGTCGTCGGAGCACTGGTGGGGGCGGCCGCGCGGCGGACGGCCGGGGGCTGACAGGAAGGGCACTGCGAGGGTGGGCTGCCGGTGATCCTGGGTACCCGTGGCCACGCCCGGTGTGATCACCGGGCCGTACGCCGCGGACGAGGAGGCAGACCCGTGACCGATCAGCAGCACCCCGGAGAGCAGCACCCGACCCCGGAGTTTCCCTCCCAGGACCAGCCGCACCCGGGCTGGACCGGCCCGATGGACCCGCCCCCGGACCACGGTGAGGAGTCCTACCGGGGCAGTGGCCGGCTGGCCGGCCGCAAGGCCGTGATCACCGGTGGGGACTCCGGGATCGGCCGCGCGGTCGCCCTGGCGTTCGCCCGTGAGGGAGCCGACGTGCTGTTCACCCATCTGGATGACGAGAAGGACGACGCCGACGAGACGGCCCGGCTCGTCGAGGAGGCCGGCCGGCGTGCCGTGCCCGTCTCGTGCGACGTACGGGAGGAGGAGAACTGCCGGGCGCTGGTCGACCGTGCCGTGCAGGAGTTCGGCCGGATCGACGTCCTCGTGAACAACGCGGCGTACCAGATGTCGCAGCCCGACGGCATCGAGGCGATCACCACCGAGCAGTTCGACCGGGTGCTGCGCACGAACCTGTACGGGATGTTCTGGCTGTGCAAGCTGGCCCTGCCACACATCCCGGAGGGCGGCAGCATCATCAACTCCACGTCGGTGCAGGCGTACAAGCCCAGTCCGCATCTGCTGGACTATGCGACGACGAAGGGCGCGATCGTCACGTTCACGCAGGGGCTGGCGCAGATGCTGATCGAGAAGGGCATCCGCGTCAACGCGGTGGCGCCGGGCCCGGTGTGGACGCCGCTGATCCCGGCGACCCTGCCGGACACGCAGACGTTCGGCAAGCAGGCCCCCATCGGACGGCCCGCGCAGCCCGCCGAAATGGCTCCGGCGTACGTCTTCCTCGCCTCCCAGGGGGCGTCGTACATCACTGCCGAGATCGTCAACGCGACGGGCGGGACGCCGCTGCCGTAGCCCCGGAGCCGGCCGCCGGAAATCCCCGGGCTTGAAGAGCACTTCATGCGGCAGACTCGGCGTCATGGAGACCGCCGAGTTCCTTCAAGCACTGGAGACGGAAGGCCGGCTGCTGGCAGCGGCCGCCGAGGAGGCCGGGACGCAAGCGAAGGTGCCGACGTGCCCCGAGTGGCAGGTGCGCGATCTGTTGCGGCACACGGGCGCCGTGCACCGCTGGGCCGCCGCCTACGTCGCCGGGCAGCTCACCGAACGCCGCCCGCTGGTCGAACCCACCGACCTCGACGGCGCGGAGCTGATCGCCTGGTACCGCGACAGCCACCGCCTGCTCGTGGGCTCGCTGGCGGGCGCCTCGCCCGAGCTGGACTGTTTCACCTTCCTGCCCGCGCCGTCACCGCTGGCCTTCTGGGCCCGGCGGCAGGCGCACGAGACGGCCGTGCACCGGGTCGACGCGGAGTCCGCACGCGGCGGCGCCCCGACGGACGTCACCCCCGAGTTCGCGACCGACGGCATCGACGAACTGCTGCGCGGCTTCCACGCCCGTCCCAGGAGCCGCGTACGCACCCCCGGGCCGCGCGTCCTGCGGATCCGCACCGAGGACACCGGCGAGGTGTGGACGCTGCGGCTGTCGCCGGAGCCACCCGTGACCACGCGGGACGGGTTCGGGGAGGCGGAGTGCGAACTCTCCGCCCCGGCCGGGCAGTTGTACCTGGCGCTGTGGAACCGCGCGCCCCTGCCGAGCGCCACGGGCGACCAGGCACTCGCCGCGCTGTGGCGGGAGGCCTCGGCGATCTGAGCAGCCACCGACGGGCGGTCAGCCGTCGGTGAGCATCCATCTCCAACCGGTTGCTCGCTGCGTATCTCACCGAGCTGGGGCACCCCACCTCCTACGAGGAGT
>NZ_JBEXSH010000376.1:0-8271 GCF_040613555.1 Streptomyces sp. NPDC006265 | reverse complement strand
GTCCCTCCGGCCGCGCCGGGGGGGGGGGGGGGCGCCGGGGGGGGTGGGGGCCGCGGGGGGGGCCGGCCGCCGGGGCTGAGGGCGGGGGGTTTCGCAGCCCGGCGTCGTGGGGTGCCGCTCTTTGGGACGGCCGCCGCCCCTGGCGGCACGCATGCCCGCAGCGGGGCGGGTGCGCGTGCCCGCGGGCGGGGGCGGCCCGCGGCCAGTGCGGGACGGGCGCCCCGCAGCTGGGCGGGTGCGTGTGCGCGCCGCTGGGGCGGGGCGGTGGGCGTGCGGGCGGTCGGGGCCGACAAGGCGTCGGTATCGGGGGGTTTGGGGCGGGCGTAGCGTAGGGGCATGACGACGTACGGATCATTTCCCGGTACTCGGCCGCGGCGGTTGCGGACCAACCCCGTGATGCGTCGGATGGTCGCCGAGACCCGGCTCCACCCCGCCGATCTCATTCTCCCGGCCTTCGTGCGGGAGGGCGTCAGCGAGCCCGTGCCGATCACCGCCATGCCGGGGGTCGTGCAGCACACCCGGGACAGTCTGAAGAAGGCCGCCGCGGAGGCGGTCGCTGCGGGGATCTCCGGGATCATGCTGTTCGGCGTGCCGGAGGAGTCGAAGAAGGACGGGCTCGGGACGCCGGGAACCGACCCGGACGGGATCCTCCAGGTCGCCCTCCGGGACGTGCGGGCCGAGGTCGGCGACGACCTGCTCGTCATGTCCGACCTGTGCCTGGACGAGACCACCGACCACGGGCACTGCGGCGTTCTCGACGAGCAGGGGCGGGTCGACAACGACGCGACCCTGGAGCGGTACGCCGAGATGGCCCAGGTGCAGGCCGACGCCGGTGCCCACGTCGTCGGGCCCAGCGGGATGATGGACGGGCAGGTCGGGGTCATCCGCGACGCGCTCGACCAGATCGGGCGGGAGGACGTCGCCATCCTCGCCTACACCGTGAAGTACGCCTCCGCGTTCTACGGGCCGTTCCGGGAGGCCGTCGGCTCGTCTCTGCGAGGGGACCGGAAGACGTACCAGCAGGATCCCGCGAATGTGCGTGAGTCGCTGCGCGAGCTCGCCCTCGACCTGGAGGAGGGCGCCGACATGGTGATGGTCAAGCCGGCCGGGCCCTACCTGGACATCCTCGCCCGGGTCGCGGACGCCGTGGACGTGCCCGTCGCCGCCTACCAGATCTCCGGCGAGTACTCGATGATCGAGGCCGCGGCCGAGAAGGGCTGGATCGACCGGGACCGGGCGATCATGGAGGCCCTGACCGGTATCCGCCGGGCCGGTGCGCGGAGCATCCTCACCTACTGGGCCACCGAAGTGGCCCAGAAGCTCAAGGATCAGTAGGGGACGCTCAGTAGGTCAGCGCGTCGTCCATGTCGCGCAGCCAGTACGTGACCGTGAGCGTGCTGTCGTAGTACACGCCCTTGGCCGGCAGGGTGGGGAGCGCGGAGGGGCCGCCGTCGCTGTTCGGCGTGCGGCCCTGGAAGCCGACCGTGAGCTTGTGGCCGGTCGTGCCCCACTCGCCGCTGCCGTCGGCCGCCGACAGCGAGACGCCCGCGTAGCCGGACTCGCCGGGGGCCAGTGTCGTCACCGCCTGCGGCTTGGAGTCCTTGATCGGCCGCGGGACCCACTGCATCTCGTCGAAGCGCAGCACGGGGTAGTAGGTGAGGTCGCACATCTTCGAGCCGGTGTTCTTCACCGTGAGCAGCATGTGGTTGAGGGGGCGGCGGACCGGCTGGGCGGTGACGGTGGTGTTGGAGCCGTTGCAGGAGACGCGGGTCGCCGTGGTGCCCTTCGCGGCCTTGTCGCCCTTGGTGGCCTGCGAATCCGTCGCGCCGGTGGTGCCCTCGGTACCGGTCGCGCCGGTGGTGCCCTGCGTACCCGTCGCGCCGGTCGTTGCCTTCTCGCTGCCCCCGTCCTCGGCCGGGTGCGTCGCCGTGACGGTCGCCGAGGCCTGCTCGGGGTGCGCCATGCCTTCGTCCTTCGCGCCCGCGCCGTCCTGACAGGCAGTCAGAGCGAGGGCGGCCAGGAGGGCTACGGGGAGGGCGTGGTACTTGCGCATATCTTGTGTTTCCTTTCGGACAAAGGCAGTGGGGAAGCCGGCCCAGGCGGGTCGTGCTGCCGGTGGTCCGGGAGCGGCGTGCTTGGATGACCAGAGCTTGTGCGGTGGTCCGTCCCGGCCGCCAGACCCGGCGGACGATCAGGGACGTTGGAACACCCGCACATGCTGTGACCAGGGAGAACAGTCATTCCCTGGAACGGGGGAACGGGACACGGGGCATGGAGGAGCGGTGTCGGAAGGCACGACCGCGGCGGCATTCGCCGCCCTGCTGGGGGAGTTGAAGGAGCGCTCGGGGCTGAGCTACGGGGTGCTCGCCAAGCGGCTCCACATGAGTACGTCGACGCTGCACCGGTACTGCAACGGGGATGCCGTGCCGACCGACTACGCGCCGGTGGAGCGGCTCGCCCGGTTGTGCAAGGCGTCGTCGGCGGAACTCGTCGAGCTGCACCGTCGGTGGGTGCTGGCGGATGCGGGGCGGGTGCGCAAGGGGAGTGGCGGTACGGGGGGTCCGGTTGCGAGGGGTGCGGGCGCCGGGGGTCCGGTTGCGGGGGGTCCGGCTACGGGGAGTGGCGCTTCGGAGGTGACCTCTTCGGAGGCGGCTGCTCCCGAGGTGAGCTCTCCGGCGGTGACCACTACGGACGTGACCACGACCGAGGTGACCACGACCGAGGTGACCACGGCGGAGGCGGCTTCTCCGGATGCCGATGTCCTCGCGTCGACGGTCGGTTCCGCCGATGCCGACGTACCCGCGCCGTCGGAGCCCGCCGGCCGCCGCCGCCCCCGTCGCGCCCTGCTCGCCGGTGTCGCCGCGGCCGTGGTCCTCGGCGGGGTCGGTCTCGCTGTGGCCGTTCCCTCCGGTGGATCGGACGACGAGGGGCGGCGCGGCGCGGCGGCGGGCACCGGCGGTGGCGGCGGGCAGGAGGGGAAGGGCACGGCGGCGTCCGTGTCGCCCTCGGCCGGTTCGTCGTCCGCGGACAGCAAGGACAAGGACAAGGACAAGGACAAGGACGGGAAGGGCAAGGGGCCTGCCTCCACGTCCCCCACCTCGGCGTCACCAGGCACAGGGACCGGCGCCGGCGCCGGCCGCCCCGGGCGGGACACCGCCCCCGCCTCCGCCCCCCTCACCGTGGACACGGAGCCGCACGCCTGGGAAAGCCCCTGCTCCCAGCGCTACTTGATCAATCTGCCGCCGGGACGGGTCGGGCCGCCGCCGCCGGAGCAGGACGCGCCCGGCTGGGTGGCGGCCAACGGGGCCGTGCCGTCGGGGGAGCAGTTCCTGAAGCTGACCGTGCAGGGGAAGGGGCAGGAGACCGTGGTCGTCAAGCGGCTGACGGTCCGTATGGCCGGGAAGCGTGCGCCGCTCCCCTGGAACGACTACGCCATGGGGTATCCGGGTGTCGGCTGCGGCGGTGGCGTGCCGACCCGGTTCTTCACCGTCGCCCTCGACGCCGCGCGCCCGGGAGTCGTGCCTGAGGCGGGGCACGCGGACTTCCCCTTCAAGGTGAGTGAGAGCGACCCGGAGGTGTACTACATCCGGGCCGACGCCTCCGCGTACGACGTCAGCTGGTACCTGGAGCTGGCCTGGTCCAGCGGCGACCGGACGGGCACGCTGACCGTGGACGACCACGGCCGGCCCTTCCGCACGAGCGGCAACAACGGGCGTCCGGCGTACGAGTTCCCGCTGGGCGGCGAGAAGTGGGTCGAGGAGGGGACGACGCAGTAGTCAGCCCCGGGCGACCTTGACGGCGTGGTCCTCGGTGAGAACCGGGCCGGTCGGGCGCCAGAGGGGCGGCGTAGGGCGTTGGGCGTTCTGCACGGGCACCATCAAATCCGTTGAACCGTTAGGTTGTTGACCGTCGTAGTGGTTGCCTATTGAACAACCTACTTTCAGGGAGACGTCCATGTCCGGTGACGCCCTCAGCCAGGATCCCGCCGAGCTGCAGAGGAGGATCGACAGCAGCAAGGCGCACCCGGCCCGGGTCTACGACGTCTTCCTCGGCGGCAAGGACCACTACCCCGCCGACCGGGACGCGGCCGCCGCCGCACTGGCCGCCAACCCGCGCGGGTACCTCGACGTACGGCACAACCGCGACTTCCTCCGGCGTGCGGTGACCACGCTCGTGGAGCAGGACGGCATCCGGCAGTTCCTGGACATCGGGACCGGGCTGCCCACCGCCGAGAACGTGCACCAGATCGCGCAGCGGATCACGCCCGAGTCGCGGGTCGTGTACGTCGACAACGACCCCGTGGTGCTCGCGCACGCACGCGCCCTGCTGACCAGCGGCCCCGAGGGCCGTACGGACTACATCGACGCCGATCTGCGCGACCCGGGCCGCATCCTCGAACAGGCCGCCAAGAGCCTGGACTTCGACCGGCCGGTCGCGCTCTGCCTGGTCGCGGTCCTGCACTTCGTCGCGGACGAGGAGGCGTATCCGCTGGTGCGCGGGCTGATCGACGAACTGCCCGCCGGCAGCCGGCTGGTGCTGAGTCACCTCACCGAGGACCTCAACCCCGAGAACATCCGGGCGGTCCAGCGGACCTACACCGAGCGCGGGTTCACCTTCGTGCTGCGGTCCCGGGCCGACGTCGAGCGGTTCTTCACGGAGAACGGGCTGGAGATCGCCGCCCCGGGGATCGTCCCGGCGCACCGCTGGCGGCCCGACCACGCCGCCCCTGTCTCCGAGCAGCCGGAGGAGTCCTTCCTCGCCGGGCTGGAGGAGATCGAGAAGGTGCGCTACCGCGACATCAACGACGTGACGGACGCGGACATCAATGTGTACGCGGCGATCGGCGCCAAGGCGTGAGCCGCCGTTCCGTCGTGTGAGCCACTCTTCCGCCGCGTGACCGGCGGGGTGTCCGGATCCCGGAAACCTGGTTGTAAACGGCACGTAGTTCCTTAGGCTGCGGGGCACCAGGCGTCACCGGAGCCGAAGGAGCCCTGTCATGACCGTCGCCGAGCCCCTGCCCACCCACTCTCCCGTGCCGCCCCTGGCCGCGCGGGCGCGGGCCGTCGGCGGCTCCCCCCGTACGGGACATCCTCGCCGTCACCGCCCGCCCCGAGGTCATCAACTTCGCGGGCGGGCTCCCGGCACCGGAGCTGTTCGACGCCGAGGGCATCGCCGCCGCGTACGAGGCGGTGCTCGCCGAAGCGCCCACGCGGGCGCTGCAGTACTCCACGACCGAGGGCGAACCCGCGCTGCGGGACGCGCTCGCCGCCCGGACCACCGCGCGTGGCCTGCCGACCGGCCCCGACGACCTGCTCGTCACCAGCGGCTCCCAGCAAGCCCTCTCGCTCCTCGCCACCGCGCTGCTCGAACCCGGGGACGCCGTCCTCGTCGAGAGCCCCTGCTATCTGGCCGCACTCCAGGCCTTCGGCTTCGCCGGAGCGCGGATCGTGCCCGTGCCCGGCGACGAGCACGGCATCGACCCCGCGGCGCTGGAGGAACTCGTCGTGCGCGAGCGGCCCAAGCTGCTCTACACCGTGCCCACCTTCCACAACCCCACCGGCCGGACACTGCCCGCCGAGCGGCGCGCCGCCGTGGCCGCCGTCGCCACCCGGCGCGGACTGTGGATCGTCGAGGACGACCCCTACGGAGAACTGCGCTACGACGGTGAACGCGTGCCGTGGATCGCCGCCCACCCGGGCGCCGAGGACCGGACGGTGCTGCTCGGCAGCTTCTCCAAGGTCATGGCGCCCGGGCTGCGGCTGGGCTGGCTGCGGGCGCCCGGGGAGCTGCGGCGCGCCTGTGCCGTCGCCAAACAGGCCGCCGACCTGCACACCCCGACCGTCAACCAGCTCGCCGCGGCCCGCTATCTCGCCGACAACGACCTGGACGCCCATGTGGCCCGCCTCGCCGGCGTGTACCGCGACCGCCGCGACGCGATGCTCTCCGGGCTCGCCGGGGCGCTGCCCGAGGGGTCGTTCTGGAACCGGCCCGAGGGCGGCATGTTCCTCTGGGCACGCCTGCCGGAACCGTACGACACCACGGCCCTGCTGCCGCAGGTGGTCCGGCAGAACGTGGCCTGCGTCCCCGGCGCCCCCTTCTACGCGGGCACGCCCGACCGGGCCACCCTGCGGCTGTGCTTCGTGACGCAGACGCCGCAGGAGATCGGGGAAGGGCTGCGCAGGCTGGGGGAGGGGCTGCGGGACGACCCCGCCGGGGCGTGAGGGGCCGGGTCGGCCGGCGTGGAGGGGGCGGTCATTCCTCCGCGTCGCGCACCAGGAGGGCGATCTGCACCCGGTTCTCGACCGCCAGCTTCGCGAACAGGCTGCTCGTGTGTGCCTTGACGGTCGCGACGCCGATGTGCAGCCGCTCGGCGATCTCCGCGTTGCCCAGCCCGTCCGCGATGGCCCGGGCGGTGTCGAGTTCCCGTTCGGTCAGTGCGGACAGCCTCTTCCGTGCGGCTTCCCGGGACGGGCGGCGGGCCTCGGAGGAGTGCGGCCCGGTGGCCGCGGCGATCACCCGTGCGGTGGCCGCCGGGGACAGCGCGGGGTCCCCGGCCGCGACGGTCCGCACCGCGTCGACGATCTGCGACGGCGGAGTGTCCTTGACGACGAACCCGCGTGCTCCGGCGCGCAGTGCCCCGAGCACGAGATCATCGGAGTCGAACGTGGTGAGCACGAGGACCCGCGGCGGCGCCGGCCGGGTGAGGAGCTCCCGGGTCGCGCTGAGACCGTCACGGCCGGGCATCCGCACGTCCATCAGCACGACGTCCGGCCGCTGTTCGTCCACCACGGTGAGGGCGGTGTCCCCGTCGGGCGCCTCCGCGACGACGGTCAGGTCCGGTTCGCCGTCGATGACGAGGCGCAGTGCCATCCGCACCAGCTGGTCGTCGTCGACGATGACGACGCGCACCCGCTCCCGTTCGCTGTCCACTCATGCACTCTTTTCACGGGTGTGGTCCGGCCAGGGTAGTCGGGCGGCGAGGACGTATCCGTGGTCGGTGGTCGGGTGGTGGTCGAGTCGTCCGCCGGCGAGGCCGACGCGCTCGGCGAGGCCGAGCAGGCCGAACCCCGAGGACGGCGGCTGAGGGGCCGTGGCCCCGGCGGCCGCGGAGTTGCGGACGCTGACGTGGAGTTCGCCGCCGGCCGTTCCGTCCAGGGCGACGTGCACGTCCGAACCCGGGGCGTGCTTGGCGGCGTTGGTCAGTCCTTCCTGGACGACCCGGTAGCAGGTGCGTCCGACGGCGTCGGGCGGTTCTCCCGTCACGGTGGTGGTGAGCGTGACGGACAGTCCGGACGCGCGGGCGCCCGCCACCAGCTCGGGGATCCCGTCCAGGGAGGGCTGGGGCGGCTCCGGCAGGCCCGGGTCGGCCCGGAGCACACCGAGGACGTCCCGCAGTTCCTCCAGTGCCTGGTGGGAGCCGTCGGCGATGCCGCGGACCAGCGTGCGGTGGTCTTCGGCCGTGAGGTCGGTGCGGTGGTCCAGCACGCCGGCCTGCAGGGCGACCAGGGAGATCCGGTGCGCGAGCACGTCGTGCATCTCGCGGGCGATCCGGTTGCGTTCCAGGGCCCGTGCCTGCGCCGCCCGTGCGTTCTGTTCGCGTTCCGCGCTCTCCGCCCGGCCCCGCAGGAACCGCACTTCGACGCGCCGCGTGCCGATGGCCACGCCCATGGCCGACGCGACGCCCGCGCTCAGCGCGGGGAGGGCGAGTTGCAGCCAGAGCGACGCGGGCGGGAACCGGGTCGGGTAAATCCCGGCGGCGAACTGCGCCCCGGCCACGTAGGCCGCTGCGACCAGCCCGATCTCCACCGGACGGCGTCGCGTGGCGACCGAGCACAGAGCCAGGAGCGCGGCGCCGGTGGCGAGGGTCGATGTGGCGGTGGCGACCACGACCGTCAGGGCGACGGCGAGCGGGAACCGCCGCCGCCACGGAAGCACCGTCAGACAGCCGAGGGCCACCAGTGGATCACCCGTGACGAACCAGGAACACGTGCCGCTCGCGCACCCCCGGGGCAGCACCACGGCGGTGGAGAGCCAGAAGAGAGCACCCAGCGCCCCGGCCGCCGTCAGCCGCCATGCCTGTTGCCACGTTCCGAGGCGTGGCGCGACGTCCGTGTCCATCCGGCCATTGTCGTGAAACGGCGTGGCGGGCACAGCGGCCCGGGGGTGGAGGCGTGGGTGGGGCCGGGGGGGGTGTCGGTGGGGGGGGTGGGGGGGGGGGGTGGTTGGGGCGGGCGCGGGGGGGGGGCGCCGCCCGCCGCACACCGACGCGGA
>NZ_JBEXSH010000375.1:0-8278 GCF_040613555.1 Streptomyces sp. NPDC006265 | reverse complement strand
GTACCACTGGGCGAGGCCCCATGGCAGGAGCAGGCACCGCCGACGTCACACGCCCGCCGATCCGGGAGGTGAGCACGCTGCACACCGTGCTCCCCGTCGTGTTCGCGATCTGCGCCGCCTTCAGCAATGCCGTCGCGACCGTGCTGCAACGCAAGGCGGCGCTCACCGTGCCCGCCTCCCAAGGATTGCGGGCCGGACTGATCGCCGATCTGCTGCGCCGGCCCGTGTGGCTGGCCGGGATCCTCGCGGTGATCGGCGCCGCCGTCTGCCAGGCGCTGGCGCTGGCTACCGGCCCGCTGACGATCGTGCAGCCGCTGTTCGTGCTGGAGCTGCCGCTCACCCTCATCGTCGCGTCGCTGCTGATGCACCGGCATCTGCCGGGCACGGGCTGGCTGGCCGTCACGGTGGTGGTGGCCGGTCTCGCGGTCGCGCTCGCCGCCGCCGCCCCCGCCGGCAACCGCACCCATGTGGCGCTGGACCGCTGGATTCCCGCGCTCGCCGTGTGCGCGGGGGCGGTCGTCGCCCTCGCCGTCGCCGCCCTCCGACGCCCGGAGGGCAGGGCCCGGGCGGCCTGCCTGGGCGCCGCGACGGCGATCAGCTACGCGGTGACCGCGGCGCTGATGAAGGCCGCCATGCACATCCTCGACGAGCAGGGCCTCGTGGGCTTCCTCACCGCCTGGCAGACCTATGCCTTCGCCGCCACGGGCGTGTGCGCGCTGTTCCTGCTGGAGAACGCCATGCAGGCCGGTCCGCTGGTCGCCTCGCAGCCCGCGCTCACTCTCGGCGACGCCCTGGTGAGCTTCGCGCTCGGCATCACCCTGTACGAGGAGACCATCCGCTCCGGGTGGTGGCTGTTGCCGCAGCTGTTCGGCGTCGCGCTGATCGCTGCGGGGGTGTTCGCGCTGGCCCGGATTCCGTTCACGCAGTCGCTGGTGGCCCCGGGCGAGGAGCGCGAGACCGCGGCGGCACCCTGAGCGAAGGAGGTCCATGAGGGGAGGCCTCAGCGAGCGGGTGGCGATCGTCACCGGCGGGGCCGGAGGCACCCCGATGACGGCCGGGTTCGGCGACGCCTACACGGCCGGGCAGCCCATCCCCCGGTTCGGGGAGCCCGAGGAGGTCGCCCGCAGGGTGCTCTTCGTCGTCACCGACGCGACCTTCTCGACGGGCTGTGAGTTCGTCGTCGACGGCGGCATCCTGGCCGGGACACCGGCCGTTCTGACGCCCGACGACTGAACCGCCGGTACGCCGCTGACCCGCTGCCGCCGCTGCGACGACGGCTCAGGGCCTGCCGGTCCGGCCGGCCGACCAGCCCTGCCGTATGGTGCCCTGCCCTGCCCTGCACTGCCCCGGTCATACGTCAGACTGGCACTGCGGGCACCACACCGTGCCCCGCCCGCCCATCCGCGCCCTGCGCAGCCCGGTGTCGCACCGCGGACACCTCGGGTCCCGGTCGTCCCGGTGGCCGGTGAGCCAGGAGTCACGCGGCGGTACGCAGCCGGCGGTGACGGACGAGCGCAACGTGCGTCGCATTTCGTCGTACAGCCGGCGGCGGTCCTCCCGGGTCAGGTCGCGCGCCCCGCGGTCGGGACGCAGCCGGGCCCGCCACAGGATCTCGTCGGCGAGCAGATTGCCGAGGCCGGCGAGAACGGACTGGTCGGTGAGGGCTGTCTTGAGATGCCCCCGGCGCGACGACAGCACCTCCTCGAACTCCGCACGGCCCACCGCCATGGCGTCGGGTCCCTGCCGCCGCAGCAGCGCCTCGACGTCGGACTCGTCGTGTGCCAGCCAGAGACCCTGCAGTTTGCGCTGGTCACGGAAGCGCAGCTGGCGGCCGCCGCCCAGGGTGAACAGGACGCGGTCATACGCTTCGACCGGGTCCTCGGCATGCCCGCAGACCAGGCGCCCGGTCATGCCGAAGTGCAGGACGAGGGTGGGGCCGCCGGTGCGGGCGAGCAGCCACTTTCCGTGCCGCTCCGGCGTGCCGAACCGCCGCCCCTCCAGCGCGTCCCGCAGCCGCCTGGCGTCGACGCCGTGCAGGACGCCCGTGTCCCGCACGTCGACGCGCCGGATGACGCGTCCCTTCGCGCAGGACTCGAGCACCTGCCGAAAGCCCTCGACGTCGGGGAGTTCGGGCACGACCGTCGGGTCAGGTTTCCTGGAGGACGGACAGCACGTGCCCCGCGGGGTCGGTGAACCAGGCGATCAGCGGGCCGCCGCCGCGGAAGATGCCCTTGTCGTCCGTCTTGAGGTGGTCGTAGCGCTCGAAACGCACCCCTTTCCTCGCCGGCTCGCCGACCGCGGCCTCGATGTCGTCGACCGGGAAGTTGAGGACGGTGAACGTCGCCGGGGTGTGGTCCGGCTTGGGGTAGACCAGGGTGTCCCGGTCGCCCGCGATGTGCAGGATCAGCATCCCGTTCTCCTCCGACACCCGGAGCCCCAGCGTGTCGGCGTAGAACGCCTTCGCCGCATCGATGTCGTTCACGGAGAAGCCGCTGAACGCCTTCGTCGTACCGAACATGATCGCCTCCCCAGACCAGTCTCCTCAGGGTCGGGCCCGGGCGCATCCGGAAACTCATCGGTCAGCGGGCCGGCCGGCGGTGATGCGATACGACCGGGGTCATCCGGCCGGCCGCAGACGCCTGCGGCGGAGCCAGTTCAGCAGGCCGTGGGGAGGGGTGGGTTCCGAGGCCGCGGGCCGCTCTGCCGCCGGAGCCGGGGGTGGCGCGAGCGGACCTGATCCTGCCGGGGGTGCCGGGAGAGTGGCACGAGCAGATGTGGGCCTACCGGGAGTGGCACGAGCGGATCTGGGGCTGCCGGGGGTGCCGGAAGTAGCGAGAGCGGATCCGGTCCAGCCGGCGGTGCCGGGCAGAGTGCGTCCGCCACGCGGTGGTGCCGTCGGGCCGCGTCCATCGTGTGGGCCAGATCCGCGCGGAACCAGGCCACTTCGTCCGGCTCGCTCGCCGTCATCAACGTCTCGGCCAGCTCGGCGCCGGGTGAACCGGGGGCGCCGTGCGCCGGGAGCCGGGGGCGGCAGCGGGCCAGGCGGGTGCGCTCGCGGGGGTCCCGCACGACCTCCGCCACGTCTGCGGGGTCGAGGAGGCAGGCGACCGCCGCCGCGCGCGCCCAGGGGTCGTCCCCCGCCTGACGCACCAGGAATCCGACGTGCCGCCCCCGCCAGTTGCGGGGCCGCCGGTCCATTCCGGCTTTCAGCCCGGCGCGGATCTCCGAGGGAGTGCGGCGGGCGGTCAGCAGCCGGGCGTGGCTCCCCTCGGCAGCGAACTGCCGCAGTTCCTCGGCCAGATACAGCCAGACGACCGCGCGGTAGCGGTTGAGGTAGAACTTCACCGGGATCAGCAGGCCATAGCGCGCGAGGCTCGTGAACCTGGTGGGTGCCACCTTCATGAGCTTGGCGCCTTCGGTGGTGCCGACGGTCGCGACGCGGCCTCGCAGGACGTCCGGGAAGCCGCCTTCCGGAACGCAGGTGGTCGATCTCCGCCAGGGCCACGCGAGGGCCCCCGCCTCCTTCGTCGGGCACGGTTCGGATGAGCCCCAGTTTCACAGCGAGATCGAACTCGCCCCGCTTGAGGCCCAGTTCGCGGGCGGCCCGGCTCGGGGCGCAGGTAAGGCGGTCGGACGTCGTGCCGGTGTGCGACATGGTCGGTCTCCCCCGTGGAGTCGGCGGCTCACGCCGTGTGCGGTCGCCGTGAAAAAACCGTAGCCGCTGCGACGGTTCTCGTGGCGAGCCTGTGGATAACTCCGTGGGGGTGACGAACGTGCAGGTCAGAGGTCCGTGATCGGTTTTGGTTCCGGCTGGCGCGCATCCACGTCGAGGTGCTCGCCGACCCGGTTGACCAGCAGTGTCATCTCGTAGGCGATCTGGCCTATATCTGCCTCCGCGCCGCTGAGGACGCACAGACAACTTCCCGTTCCGGCCGCGGTGACGAAGAGCACCGCGTCGTCGAACTCGATCATCGTCTGGCGTACGCTGCCCGCCCCGAAGTGCCGTCCCGAGCCCTTGGCAAGGCTGTGCAGCCCGGACGACACGGCCGCGAGATGCTCCGCGTCCTCGCGGCGCAGTCCGGTGCTCGCGCCGGTCACCAGTCCGTCGTTGGACAGGACGAGTGCGTGCCGCACTTCGTGGACGCGATCGGTCAGGTCGTCCAACAGCCAGTCGAGTCCCTGGTTCTGCACCATCTTCCGTTCTCCCCGTTTTCTCCCCGTGCGATTATCCTCCTGGCCGGAGGATCTCCATCTCAGCCTTCCCCACGACCGCGGCCGGGGCAAGGAGGATGGGAGCCATGACAGAGAAGATGACCGACGCGCAATGGCGGGAGTTCGTCTCCCGTGGCACCCGCACCGCAAAGCTCTCCACGGTCCGGGCCGACGGGAGCCCGCACGTGGCTCCGATCTGGTTCCTGCTGGACGGCGACGAGGTGGTGTTCAACACCGGCAAGGAAACCGTGAAAGGGCGCAACATCGTCCGGGACGGCCGGATCGCCCTGTGCGTGGACGACGACCGGCCGCCGTACTCCTTCGTGGTGCTGCAGGGGCGCGCCCGTGTCTCGGAGGACCTGGACGAGGTGCGGCACTGGGCCACCCGGATCGGCGCCCGGTACATGGGCGAGGAGCGCGCCGAGGAGTTCGGCGCGCGCAACGGCGTCCCCGGCGAACTCCTCGTCCGTGTCACGGTCGACAGGGTGCTGGCGGAGCGTGACGTCGCGAACTGACCGCAGGGCACCTGCACCCGGTCAGCCGACCGAGTCGAGCAGCCGGGCGGTGTGCATCCGCCCGGCGTACTCGACGAGACGGATCAGCACTTCCTTCCCCGAGTCGCGGTCACGGGCGTCGCACAGCACCACGGGCGTGCCCTTGTCGAGGTCGAGGGCGCGCGAGACGTCCGGGGCGCCGTGCCGCCGGGCGCCCGCGAAGCAGTTGACGGCCACGACGAACGGGATGCGCCGGTGCTCGAAGTAGTCGACCGCGGGGAAGCAGTCCTCCAGGCGGCGGGTGTCCGCGAGGACGACCGCGCCGAGCGCCCCCTGCGACAACTCGTCCCACAGGAACCAGAACCGGTCCTGGCCCGGCGTGCCGAACAGGTACAGGGACAGGCCGGAGCGGATGGTGATGCGTCCGAAGTCCATGGCGACGGTCGTGGTGGTCTTGTGGTCCACGCCGTCGGTGTCGTCCACCGACTGGCCTGCTTCACTGAGGAGTTCCTCGGTGCGCAGCGGCCGGATCTCGCTGACGGCGCCCACCAGGGTGGTCTTGCCCACGCCGAATCCGCCGGCGACCAGGATCTTCAGCGCCAGTGCGGCGGTGTCGCCGCCCGGGGCGTCGGAGTGCTCGGAGACCATTGATCACTTCTCTCAGGAGTGCCGGGTGTCGGGCGTGGGTGGGTGTGGGACCGAGTCGCTGCCTGCCGCTGGGTGTTGAGCCGGCGGGCGGCGGGCTACAGCGCTCTCAGGCCCTCGATCACCTCGCGCAGGATGCGTTCGTCGGGCAGTTGCGCCGGTGGTACGGGGCGGCTGACGGTGACGCAGCCGAGTTCCAGCAGGTCGCCGAGGAGGACCCTGACCACGCCGACGGGCAGGTCCGCACCGGCGGCGAGTTCGGCGACCGACTGGGTCTCCGGCCGGCACAGGTCGAGGAGGTTGCGGTGCTCCGGGCCGAGCGGGGCGTCGTCCACGCCGGGGGCGCCCGGGTCCAGCGTGACCAGGGCGATCAGATCGAACCGTACGCCGGTGGGGCCGGGCCGGGTGCGTCCGCCCGTCATGGCATAGGGGCGGACGAGCGGGCCGGCCTCGGTGTCGTACCACTGGCTGCCCTGCGCGTGCGGGGTGTCCGTCATGTCCTCGGTCATCTGCGCGGACCGTTCTCCCGGTTCATCCGGCGGCAGGTGGCTGCGCGGCCACCCGGGGTGCCGTGCCGAGATGCTCGCCTACGCGTTTGACCAGGCGTGCCATCTCGTAGGCCACGAGGCCGATGTCGGCGGTGGCGGCGGTGAGGAGGGCGAGGCAGGAGCCGTCGCCCGCGGCGGCCACGAAGAGGAAGCCCTCGTCCATCTCCACCATGGTCTGGCGGACCCCGCCGGCGCCGAAGTGCCGGCCCGCGCCCTTGGCGAGGCTGTTGAAGCCCGAGGCGACCGCGGCGAGGTGCTCGGCGTCCTCGCGGCGCAGTCCGGTCGAGGCCCCCACGGCGAGGCCGTCGTTGGACAGCACCACGGCGTGCCGGATGTCGCTCACGCGGAGCACCAGATCGTCCAGCAGCCAGTCGAGTTCGCCGGAGCGCGGGGCGGACTGGGTGCTCGGGTCCTGGATCATGCGGGGTCTCCTTCGCTGCTGTCGCTGCCGGTCGCGGGGCCGAAAGTGGCACCGCGGCCGGGTCCCCTGCCGCCGCCTCGTGCCCAGCCGTCGCGGTAGGCGGCCATGCGGTCCCGGACGAGTTCGGGGGTCCGCTCGTCGTCCCCGGGGGCGGCGGCCGTCGCCTGCTCCTCGGGGCGCCTTTCGCGCAGTTGGGGAGCGAGGCTGGCCTGCCGCACGCGGCGTGGGAGGTCGTCGGAGTCGGGCTGCTGCGGTGGGCGGTGCAGTCGCAAGGTGGCGACTCCTGGGGGTGGGGTCTGGCTCGGGGTCTCCAGGTGACGCGGACTGTCCGCGAGACGCGAGGTCTCCGAGTGGCGCAAGGACTCGGTCTCCGCGGCGGCCGGCACGGGTGCCACGAGGGCTCGCCGGTCGGCCTGGGCCGGGACCGCGTCCTGGAGGAGGGTGTCGTCGGGCACGCGCGCGTAGGCGGGTTCCTCCGGCTGCCGCGCGGGTTCCGCCGCCTCCGGGGATCGTTCGGCCACCCCGGTGTGGAGCAGGGCGGTGGGCAGCAGGACGACCGCGGTGGTGCCGCCGTACGGGGACGTCCGCAGGTGGACCTTGACGTCGTGCCGGGCGGCGAGCCTGCTGACCACGAAGAGGCCGAGTCTGTCGCTGTCGAACAGGTCGAGCGCCTCCGACTGGGCGATGCGGCGGTTGGCCTCGGCGAGGGTCTCCTTGCCCATGCCGAGACCGCGGTCCTCGACCTCGACGGCGTAGCCGTTGCCGACGGGTTCGCCGGTGACGCGCACGCGCGTGTGGGGCGGGGAGAACTGGGCGGCGTTCTCGATGATCTCGGCCAGCAGGTGCGTGAGGTCGGCGACGGCCGCGCCGACGACGGCTGCCTCGGGGAGTTGCCGTACCTCCACGCGCGCGTAGTCCTCCACTTCGGAGACGGCCGCGCGGACCACGTTCGTCAGGGAGACCGGCATGCGCCAGGCCCGGCCGGGGGCCGCCCCGGAGAGGATGATCAGGCTCTCGGCGTGGCGCCGCATGCGGGTGGTGAGATGGTCGAGGCGGAAGAGGTCGCTCAGCTCGTTCGGGTCGTCGGAGCGGCGTTCCATGCTGTCCAGGAGGGCCAGCTGGCGGTGGACGAGAATCTGGCTGCGGCGGGCGAGGTTGACGAAGACGCCGGAGATGCCGCTGGCGAGTTCGGCGCGTTCCACGGCGGCCCGCAACGCGGCGCGGTGCACGGTGGTGAGGGCCTCGGCGACCTGCCCGGTCTCGTCCTCGGCGGGCACTCCCGGTGGGGCCTCGGCGCGGATGTCGATCTCTTCGCCGGCGCGCAGTTTCCGCATGGCGTCGGGGAGTTTGCGGCGGGCGATCTCCAGGGCGCTGTTGCGCAGGCTGACCAACTCCACCACGAGGCCGCGTCCGATGCGGACGGAGATGACGAGCGAGGCGGCGACGGCGGCGAGACCGAGCAGGACGGCGGCGCCGGCCGGGGTGAGCAGTCCCCGGGTGAACGGGTCGGCCCGCTCCGCGACTCCGCGTGCCGCGTCGTCCTCGATGGTGCGCATGCCGTTCTGCACACGCGCGTACGGCGTGTTCCAGGTGCTCTCGGGTGCCGCTTCGACCGCCTTCGCGCCCGGCCCGCGGGCCAGTACGCCGTCCTCGACGTCGCCGAGGCCGGTGTAGGCGCTGCCTGCGGCGAGGACGTCCCATGCGGAGCGTTCGGTGCCGCTCAGGTCCGCGACGGCCGACCCGGTGAGCGTGCGGCGCAGATCGACGGAGCCGGTGAAGAGCCGGAGCCGCTCCCCCGTCAGGGTGCCGTCCAGGCGGGCACTCGCCAGCACCGCGTCCTCCTGGGCCAGCGCCTCGCCCGCGCGGGCGAACTCGAGCAGCACGCGCGCGTCGGAGCCGAGGTCGGCGTCACGGATGCCGGTGAGTGCCCCTCCGACCTCGAACGCCGCCGAGATGGT
>NZ_JBEXSH010000374.1:0-8280 GCF_040613555.1 Streptomyces sp. NPDC006265 | reverse complement strand
CGTAGCCTCCTCCGCGGTGATCCACGTGCCGGTGATGTTGGAGACGAACGGGATGGCCGGCGGGCTCAGCCGGACCCGGCGCACGGCCTCGGCGTACGGCTCGACGACCGAATCCATCATCGGGGAGTGGAACGCGAACCGGGTGTTGAGCCGCCGCGAGACCACCCCGGCGGTCTCCAGCGCGGCGGTCACCCTGTCGATCGCCTCGGGCGGTCCTGCCAGCACGCAGGTGCGCGGATCGTTGACGGCGGCCACGGACACCTCGTCGGTGAGGTGGCGCGCGACCTCCTCCTCGGTGAGCGGTACGGCCACCATGGCGCCCTCGCCGCAGGCGGAGATCAGCCGGGCTCGCTCCACGACCAGCCGCAGGGCGTCCGGCAGGGAGAACACCCCGGCCAGGCACGCGGCGACGTACTCACCGAGGCTGTGGCCGATCATCGCCTCGGGGACGATGCCCCAGGCGCGCCACAGCCGGGCCAGCGCGTACTCGACGGCGAACACGGCCGGGTAGCCGAGCGTGGGCTGGTCGAGGGGGTGGTCACTGACGCGGGGCGCCATCAGCATACGCCGCAGGTCCGGCTTTCCGTCGCCCTCGGAGCGGCGCGCGGCCGCCCGGTCGAAGACGACCTCGCGGATGTCCCGGCCGAGGAGCGGGTCGAGGATCAGGGCGCACTCGTCGAGTGCCTCCTGGAAGGCGGGCTCGGTCGCGTAGAGACGCTCCGTCATCATCGGGTACTGCTCGCCGAAGCCGCTGAACATGAAGGCGACCGGGCGGTGTCCGTCCCCGTTGCGGGCGGCGCTGAGGACCCGCCCGTCGTCGCGGGCGTCGAGGGCGTCGAGGGCCTCCGCCGGGCCGGACGCGACGAGCACCCGGCAGTGGTGGAACGGCCTGCGTCCCGTCTGGAGGGTGAACGCCAGGTCGCCCAGGGGGGTTTCGGGGTGTTCGCGCAGATGGTCCGCGAGCCGGTCGGACATCGCCTCCAGGGCGGTGTCGCTGCGGGCGGACAGGACGATCAGCTGCTCTTCGGCCGCGAGATCGGGCGCGGGACGGTCCGGGGCCTGTTCCAGGACGACGTGCGCGTTGGTGCCGCCCAGTCCGAAGGAGCTCACTCCGGCGCGGCGCGGGCCGTCGGTGACGGGCCAGGGCACGAGCTCGGTGTTGACGAAGAACGGGCTGTCGGCCAGGGCGATGCGCGGGTTGGGCCGTTTGAAGTGGAGGGTGGGCGGGATCTGGCCGTGCTCGACGGCACTGACGGCCTTGATCAGTCCCGCGATGCCGGAGGCCGCGTCGAGGTGGCCGATGTTGGTCTTCACGGCGCCGAGGGCGCAGAAGTTGCGCTGGTCGGTGCCGGCGCCGAACGCCGCGGTGAGCGCGGCGAACTCGATGGGGTCGCCCAGGGACGTGGCGGTGCCGTGCGTCTCGACGTACCCGACGGTCTCGGGTTCCACGTCGGCGTTGGCCAGGGCGGTGGTGATGACCGACGCCTGGGAGTCGGCGCTGGGCGCGGTGAACCCGATGCGCCGGTCACCGTCGTTGTTGAGGGCGGCGCCCTTGATGACGGCGTGGATGTGGTCCCCGTCGGCCAAGGCGTCCCCGAGCCGCTTGAGGACGACCATGCCGACGCCGTTGCCCCCGACCGTGCCCCGGGCGTCGGCGTCGAAGGAGCGGCAGTAGCCGTCCGGCGAGAAGATGCCGTCCTCGGCGTAGAGGTAGCCCTTGTGCTTGGAGTCGTCGGCGGCGACACCCCCGGCGAGGGCCATGTCGCACTGGAAGGAGAGCAGGGCCTGACAGGCCAGGACGACCGAGACCAGGGAGGTGGAACAGGCCGACTGGACGTTGACGCTGGGGCCTTCGAGACCGAGCTTGTACGACACGCGGGAGGCGAGGAAGTCGCCGCTGTTGCCGATCATGACCTGGCTGCCGCCCAGCATGTCGGCCGCCTGACGGTTCGCCGCCACGTTGAACATCAGATACGTGTTGGTGCCGGCGCCGGCGTAGACGCCGACCAGCCCGTCGTAGCGGGCCGGGTCGTGGCCGGCCTTCTCCAGCGCGCCCCAGGCGCATTCGAGCAGCAGCCGGTGCTGGGGGTCCATCAGTTCGGCCTCGCGCGGCGAGTAGCCGAAGAACTCCGCGTCGAAGCTGTCGATGTCGGCCAGCTCGTTGGCCGCCGGCACGTACAGCGGCTCGCGAGCCGTCCGCGGGTCGACCCCGCGGCTGAGCAGCTCGTCCTCGGACAGGAAGGTGACCGCGCACTTTCCGTCTCGTATGTTGCGCCAGAAGGCGTCGACGTCCGGGGCCTGCGGAAACCGGCCCTCCATGCCGATCACCGCGATGTCCAGGCTCTCCGCGTACTCGTCGAACTGCTGGTCTGTCATCGGTCTCCCGTCCCCGCAGCGAGCATGTGTGTCTTCCCCGTCCTCGGACCCCGGGTCAGGCGGGCGCGTCCGTCCGGCTGCGCCCGGTCAGATTGACGAGTACGGTCTCGTCCTCACCGATCCGCCCGGCGGCGGCCTCGTTGCGTACCGCAGCGATCGTCGCCGCCGCGGCGTAGCAGACGTCGAGGCCCGCGAGTTCCCGCAGCATCGTCCTGGCCTCGACCAGCTCCTGGCGCGAGGCCGAGACGACGGCTCCCCCGGTCTGTGACGCGATGTCGTACAGATACGGGTAGTACGGGGCGCCGTCCCCCAGCAGGATGGCCGTGGCCAGCCCCTCGGGCCGGTCGATCCGGTCGGCGGCGGTCAGTTCTCGGCGCCCCTCCCGCCAGGCCTTGGCGGCGGGCGCGCACGACTCCTCCTGGACCATGAGGAACCGCGGCATCCGGTCGAGCGCGCCGGTCAGCAGGTACTCGCGCATGGCCTTGTGGGCGGCGAGCAGCCCCATGCCGCTGCTGACGCCCTGGACGACCACGTCGGGCGTGCGGTCCATCTGGTCGAGGGCTTCCAGGTAGGCCAGCTTGAGCCCTTCGCGCCGCGCCCAGTTGAAGAACCCGGCGTCCAGGTGGAGGGACTGCTCGGCGGCGAAGCGGCGGGCCTGCTCGGAGGCGTCGACGTAGGTGCCCGGAACCACGGTGAGCGAGGTCCTGGAGTGGTCGGGTACGTCGTGGTTGGTGACGAAGTCCTCGCCGCAGAAGAAGTGGGCGCGCATCGCGGGGTCCCTACGGACCGCGCGGGCGAGGGCGGTGGAGCTGTTGCCCGTGCTCGACCCGACGAACTCCTTGACGCCGAACTGCCGGAACACGGCCAGGACGACCGAGGCCAGCCGGTCCTTGGTGGTGCCGGTCGGCTGCCGCGACTCGTCCTTCGTCCACAAGCCGGGCACGCCGATGGCGGCGCCGAGTTCCGGTGCCGGCCGACAGGACGTACGGCATGTGATGCCGTCGTCCAGGAAGTCCGGCGAGCTCAGCGGAAGGAAGTCGAAGTACGCCCGCTCCGGGGCCTCGTGGTCGCGGCGTGCGGCGCCGCGCAGGGTGTAGCGCGGCTCCAGGGCCCCGGAGCAGTTCGGGCACCGGTACACCAGCGCCGGTTCGAGTTCGACGTCGCAGCGCAGGCAGGCGAGTCGATACGTGCCTCCCGCGCCGCCCTGGCTCTTCTCGTCCTCCGGCACTGCGGCGTCCCCCTCGTTCTCGTGGAACCGGATGCAATAGGTGTTGTGCGGCAAGGGTGCGCGGGGGTCAGCACGCGCGGCCCTCGTCGGCCGAGGCGCCCCGGCCGTGCCAGGAGCGCCACAGCGCCGCGTACGGTCCGTCGGCCGCGACCAGCTCGTCGTGCGAGCCGAGTTCGGCGATCCGGCCGTCTTCCACCACGGCGACGCGGTCGGCGTCGTGTGCGGTCTGCAGGCGGTGGGCGATGGCGATGACGGTGCGGTCGGCCCGTACGGCGGCCATCGCCCGCTCCGCGTGCCGTGCGGTGGTCGGATCCAGCAGCGAGGTGGCCTCGTCGAGGATCAGGGTGTGCGGGTCGGCCAGTTCCACCCGGGCCAGCGAGAGCTGCTGGGCCTGCGCGGGGTCCAGCTCGGTGCCGCCGGAGCCGACCTGTGTGTCGAGACCGTCGGGCAGGTCCTTGACCCAGTCGGCGCCGACCACGGCGAGCGCGTCCAGCAGCCGCTGGTCGTCGGCGTCAGGGGCTGCCATGGTCAGGTTGTCGCGGAGGCTTCCGATGAAGACGTGGTGTTCCTGGGTGACCAGGACGACTCGGTTGCCGAGTTCGTCGGCGGCGGCGAGTTCCGCGACCGGGACACCGCCGACCTCGACGCTTCCCGTGCGCGGCGCGTCCGCGCCGGACAGGAGCTTGCCCAGAGTGGTCTTGCCCGCGCCGGACGGGCCGACCAGAGCGAGGCGCTCCCCGGGGCGGACGGTGAGGTCCACGTCCTTGAGCACATCGTGGCCGTCCACGTACGCGTAGCGCACTCCGCGCATCTCGATGCGGTCGTCGGCGGGCGTGGGCAGGCCGCTGCGGGGCTCGCCCGCGACCATGCCGATGCCCTTGATACGGGCCATGGCCGCGCCGCTGCGCTGAAGTTGCTCCACCCACATCAGCACGCGGTCGAGCGGTTCGACCAGCTGCCACATGTAGAGGCTGCCGGCGACGACCACGCCCAGGCTGATGGAGCCGTCGAGGTAGGCGTGCCCGCCGACGAACAGGGTCACGGCGACGGGCAGGGAGTGGGCGAACTCCGTGACAGGGAACAGCACGGTCCGCAGGAACAGGGTGCGGCGGGCGGCGCCGTAGGCGCGGCCGATGGCCGCGTCGGCGTCCCGGACGCGGCGGCGGCGCAGGCCGAACACCTCCACGGTGCGGGCGCCCTCGGCGGTGGCGGCGACGATCTCGGCCACCTCCGAGGCGGCTTCGCCCTCGACGAGGTAGGCGGCCCTGGCCCGGGCGAGGTACCAGCGGGTGACCAGGAGGACGAAGGGCATGCCGACCAGGGCCCACAGGCCGAGCAGGGGATGCAGCAGGAAGGTGGCGGCAAAGATGAAGAGCAGCTGCATCCCGGCGACGAACACCTCCGGGATGGCGCTGCGCAACGTGGTGGCGACGGTGCCGACGTCCATCGAGGAGCGGGTCGTCAGATCACCGGTGCCGGCCTGTTCGACCACCCGGGCGGGCAGGGCGAGCGCCCGGTCCACGACCTCCTCCCGGAGCCGTGCGAGGGCGCGCTCGCCGAACCGGTGGGAGTGGTTGAGGGCGAACCGGGTGAGCACCAGCTGGGCGACGGCGCAGACGAGTACGCCGAGGGCGAGCCGGTCGACGGAGGACATGGTGGCGTCGCCGGCCTCGACGCGGGTGACGATCCGGCCGACCCGGTGGCCGAAGCGATGGCGCAGGCCCGCGCGCTCCAGATCCTCGCCGCCTCCACCGGCGCGGTGGAACTCTCCGGGGAGCGCGCCCAGATGGTGTGGATCCCGGGCCCGGGCAACCAGTTCATGGCCGTGCCGCGCGAGATGCTGCCCGCCGGCTACCGCCACTACGAGACGATGCCCGCCCCGCCGCAGCGGGACCTGACCCCGGTCCCGCTCTTCGACCCGCGCGCCCAGATGGTTGTCGCAAGCGGCATCGGCGCCGGGACCGCCGGAGCCGGGATCGGCTGGGGCCTGGGGCAGGCGTTCGCGGGCATAGCGGCCGCGGGCGGCACCACCGCCGTGGTCGTCGGGCTCGCCATGTGGCTGCTCATCAAGGTCATGGGCGGGGGCGGCGGCCGCACGCACGTCCACAACGAGACGCACGTGACCAACCACAACACCAGCCGCTGGTTCGGCCGGTCCACGTCGTCGACGACGACGAACAACCACTGACCGGGCCGCCTGCTTCGTACTCGAACCCCGCAGGCCGGGTGTCGAGTACGGGCCAGGCGGCCCGGAGCGGTCAGCTCTCCAGGTCGATCAGGATGCGCCCGTTGTCATCGACCCACGCGTCATAGATGACGCCGTCGACGATCGCGCCGTCCACGACGACTTCCACGTCGTCCTCGACGTCGATCCACAGCACGCCGTCGTCGTCCGTGTACGCCGGCCAGATCACCCCGTCGGCGATCACCGAGTCGAACACGACGCCGTCCGGCTCATCGCGCGTGAACCAGCCCATCGCCGCCCCCTTTCGCCTTTGTGGCACACAGCCTGACGCACCACCAGGCCCTTCCAACAGATCCCCGCGCATACCTCCGGACAACCCGCCCCGGCCCCCGAACCTGCCGCTCTGTGCGCGCAGGCGGGTGCCGAAGCAGGCCGCCCGGCCCGCACCGCGCGCTCACCGACGACTCCCAAGGAGATCCCGACCGTGGCTGACAACAACGACCGCGACCGCAGGCCCCGAACGCCAACGCCGACCAGCCGGACTTCCTCCAGGCCGGTCAGAACGAGGAACAGCCCTTCGCCTTCCCGCCGTCCCCGGCCGGGGACTACCAGAGCGCGAAGCAGCCGCGCCTCGCCGCGCTGCGCGAGTGGTGGGACGACGCGTGGGACGACGGCGGCGTGCTGCACGAGCGCTGGGAGGACCTGCGCCAGGCCCCGCAACTCGGCTGGCACGGCATGGCGAACTGGGTGAAGGCGGCGCTCGCTCTCGCCGGGATCTGCGCGGTCATCATCCTGCTGAACGGTGCGACCGACGTCCTGGCCGACGCGCTGCACCGGCTGCTGACCGCCGTGCCGCGCGTGCAGGTCGGCGCCGACACCTCCAGCGGCGTCCTCGCCGTGATCGACCAGCCGATCCGCTCCTACATCGCGGCCCACTCCACCTCGCTCGCGATCAGCGGATCCACCGTCTACACCGTCTGGCAGCTCGCCGGGCTGTTCGGCCTGATCGGCGGGTTCTCCGGAAACACCGGCGCCCGCTTCACCTGGACGGCCTGGGGCGCGGCCAGCATCGCCATGGTGTGGAGTGCCGCCCCCGCCGACGGCCGCACCATCGCCACCGGGCTCGCCGCCCTCGCCTGGACCGCTTCCTCCGTGCTCGCGCTGCACGGGCTGAGCCTGCGCCCGGCGTTCTTCACCCACATCCACAACGCCGCTCCCCAGATCGATCTCCACCTCCCGCAGCAGTCCGCCCGGCCGGCGTCGCCCGACGACGCCCCGGACAACGTGCACCCGCTCCAAAAGCGCTGACCCGTCGCCCTGCCTGGTCCTCGAGCGCCGCCGCGCGCCCGAGGGCCTCACTGGCCGACCGGCCCACGCACCACCCCCAACACCGCCGATCCGCAAGGAGATTCGTCATGCCGCAGAACACCCCGCCGAAGCCGATGCAGGGCTGGTTCATACCCGCGGGGCACGCCGTCCCGTCCAAGCCGAAGATGCCGCGCCTGCTGCGCCTGCTGCTGGCCGCCGGGGTCGTCCTGGCCGTCGTCCTGGCGTCCCACGCCAACGCGGACGGCCAGAGCGTCCCGTCCCACAGCCCGTCGGCGACGTCGCCCACCACGGCGGCCGACGACACCCCGTAGCCGCAGGCCCCGGCCGCACCGCACCACCGCGCCCCGGCCGGCAGCCACCGCGCCGGCGGGGCGCGGCCGTCCCTGCCACCGACCTGCTGGAGGAACAGCCCGTGCTCATCCCCAGACCGCGCCGCCGGATCGGCCGTCCCCGCCCGCAGCGCCCCGGCCCCCGCTACCCGCAGCGGCCCGCCCGGCTCCCTGGCACCTGGAGCAGGTGATGCCCCGCCCCCGGAAACGGCGCCGCCGCGAGGTCAAGAAGGTGCCGCGCAGCACCGCGACCCTTCAGGAGTACGACCGGAGCAGCTGTCCCGACGGCCTGGTCACCCGACGGCAGTTACGGGAGAAGGGCCTGAGCCCGGGCGGGCACGCGCCGGTCGCGGTCCTGCGCTGCAAATACTGCGCGTACCGGCCCGACCAGTCGTGCAACCACCCCACCCGGGCCTGGCTCTACAGCGTGGAACTCGCCCGGCCGAAGCGCGTCCCGACGCTCGCGCAGGAAGAGGCACTGGACCGGGCGATGGCCGCGAGGTCCACCTGCCCGACGTGCCGCCGCAGGTACTACTTCTGCCTCCCGCTGCGCACCCAGGGCCAGTGCGATCCCTGCGCCAGGGGCTACGAGCCCAGCCCCGACACCTACTTCGCTTCCACGGCCCCGGTCACCCACCGCCTGGCCGCCTGATCAACGACCCCTTCGAAGGAGAGTCACTATGGCTCTGTTCACCCGCCCCGCCCCCGCGCCCGAGACCTGGACGCCGCAGGGCACGCTCGTCTCCCAGCGCTACCGGGCGCTGGAGGGCGCGACCGTCCTCGTCTACACCGCCGACACCGACCGGGGCACCGCGCGCTACGCCGCGGCCTGC
>NZ_JBEXSH010000373.1:0-8302 GCF_040613555.1 Streptomyces sp. NPDC006265 | reverse complement strand
TGGCGCATGGTCCGCCGCCGGTACGCCCGTTGGGACCAGGCATGGGACAAGGCGGGCCCGGACTGGGGCAGGACGGGCACCGGCAGCTGACCGCCTTCCGGCTCTGGTCAACCCACCACCCGCGCGCACGCTACGGTGGTCCGGCCGAACCGTTCGGCACAACCCGCGCGCGAGCGAGCCTCAGGGACGCGCCGGTGTCGATGCCGCGTGCGCGCCCAGGCCCGAAGGGCCGGGCTCGGTCGCGGTCGCGACCCCGGGCTGGAGCGCCCCGACGGCGGACGAGCCATCAGTACGACCGAGGTGGGGGCACAGCTACACCATGGCACAGGGCACGGTCCAGGTGACGCACACCGGCACGTCGCGGTGGCGGCGCCGCACGGGTGAGTACCCATCGCTCGCCGCAGCCCTGGAGGCCGCGGCCGACGGAGACGTCCTCACCGTCGCGCCCGGCACCTACCGGGAGAACCTCGTCCTGCAGCGCGCGGTGACCCTGCGCGGTCCCGAGGGCTCCCCCGGCTCGGTACGGATCGCGCCCCTGGACGGTGTGCCGCTCACCGTGCGTGCCTCGGCGGTGGTGCAGGACCTGCACGTGGAGGGCCAGGACGCGGCCGCCCCCGCGGTGCTGGTGGAGGAGGGCACCCCGGAGCTGCGGGACGTGCGGGTCGTGACGCGGTCGGCGGCCGGCATCGAGGTGCGCGGCAGCGCCCGGCCCACGGTTCGGCGCTGCGCGGTCGACAACCCGGCGGGCATCGGCATCGCCGTACTCGACGGCGCGGGCGGGGTGTTCGAGGAGTGCGAGGTCGTCGCGGCCGGCCAGGCGGGCGTGGCGGTGCGCGGCGGTGCCCATCCCCGCCTGGAGCGCTGCCGGGTGCACCACACCTCGGGCTCTGGCCTGTCGGCGACCGGGGAGAACTCCGCGCTGGAGGCGGTGGGCTGCGAGATCTACGAAGTCCGGGGCAGCGGTGTGCAGATCACCGGCCGGGCCACCGCGCACCTCACCGACTGCGACGTGCACCGCACGACGGCCGACGGGGTCACACTCGACACGGACGCCGTGCTGACGCTCGCCGACTGCCGGATCCACGACATCCCGGAGAACGCGGTCGACCTGCGCTCCCGTTCCGTCCTGACGCTCACACGCACCACCGTGCGCCAGTTCGGGCGCAACGGCCTGTCGGTGTGGGACCCGGGCACCCGCGTCGACGCCAACCAGTGCGAGATCTTCGACAGCACGGGCGACTATCCGGCGGTGTGGGTCAGTGACGGCGCGACCGCCGTCCTGGACTCGTGCCGGGTGCACGACGTGCCGGACGCGCTGTTCGTGCTCGACCGCGGCTCGCGCGCCGACGTCGTCGACACCGACCTGTCGCAGGTGCGCAACACGGCCGTGTCGGTGAGCGACGGCGCGACCGCGCAGCTCGACGACTGCCGCATCCGGGACGCGGCGACGGGCGCCTGGTTCCGCGACCACGGCAGCGGCGGCACGCTCAGCAACTGCACGGTGGACGGCACCCAGACCGGCGTGATCGTCACCAAGGGCGCCGACCCCACCGTGGAGCGCTGCACGATCGAGTCCCCCGCGGAGGCCGGTGTCTACGTCTCGGCGGGCGGCCGGGGCAGCTTCCTGAACTGCCGGGTCACGGGCAGCGGCGGTTACGGCTTCCATGTGATCGACGGCAGCCGTACGACGCTGCGGAAGTGCCGCACGGAGCGGTGCGCGCGCGGGGGTTACGAGTTCGCGGACAGCGGCGCGGACGCCGCGTCCGGAGCGAGCCCGCTCCTCGAGGACTGCACGAGCGACGAGAGCGCGGGGCTGCGTGCGCCCGCCGCGCCGGAGACCGCCGTGCAGACGGTGAGTCACTCCCCCGGTCTGCTGGGCGGGGTTCCGGGCCAGCGCGCCGAACCGGAGCCTGCGGCGCCGGTCACCGAGCCCGAGCAGTCGGCCCGCTCCTCCAAGGATGTCCTCGGTGAACTCGACGCGCTGGTGGGCCTGGAGAGCGTCAAGCGCGAGGTGCGCGCGCTCACCGACATGATCGAGGTCGGCAGGCGCCGGCAGCAGGCCGGCCTGAAGGCGGCCTCGGTCAAGCGGCACCTGGTCTTCACCGGCTCCCCCGGCACCGGCAAGACCACGGTCGCGCGGCTCTACGGCGAGATCCTCGCCTCCCTCGGTGTGCTGGACAAGGGCCACCTGGTGGAGGTGTCCCGGGTCGACCTGGTCGGCGAGCACATCGGCTCGACGGCGATCCGCACCCAGGAGGCCTTCGAGAAGGCGCGGGGCGGCGTGTTGTTCATCGACGAGGCGTACGCGCTGTCCCCGGAGGACGCGGGCCGCGACTTCGGCAAGGAGGCCATCGACACGCTGGTGAAGCTGATGGAGGACCACCGGGACGCGGTCGTGGTGATCGTCGCGGGCTACACGGCCGAGATGGAGCGATTCCTGTCCGTCAACCCGGGTGTGGCGTCCCGCTTCTCGCGGACCATCACGTTCAGCGACTACGGCCCCGAGGACCTGCTGCGGATCGTCGAGCAGCAGGCCGACGAGCACGAGTACCGGCTGGCGCCGGGCGCGGCGGAGGGCCTGCGGAAGTACTTCACGGTGCTCCCCAAGGGCCCGGCGTTCGGCAACGGCCGTACCGCACGGCAGACCTTCGAGGCCATGGTCGAGCGGCACGCGAGCCGGGTCGCCCAGCTTCCGGAGCCGAGCACCGACGACCTGACGCTGCTCTACGCCGAGGATCTGCCCGAGTTGCTCTGAGGATGCGGCCGCCTACGCGGCGGGCGGCTCGGGCTCGTGTCGTGGCGCAGGCACGTCCGGCGCCTTCGGTTCCTCCGGGGCCTCTGGTCCCCGGGGGACGTCCGGTCCCTCCGGGGCCGTCGGCCGCAGTCGGGCCAGCAGCTTGCGGCGTTCCTCGGCGAAGGCCGGGTCGGCCTGGTAGTCGGAGTGTCCGAGGATCGGCGCGGGCAGCGGCAGGAGCGCGGTGCGGCCGTAGGCAAGGGGGTCCATCAGCGGGGCGTGGTCGACTTCCGCGCCGGGCAGGCGCATCGGGCCGCCGATGGGGTCGGTGAGCCGGTAGAGGTTGCGCCAGCAGTCGACGTCCCGGTGCAGCGAACCGAGCGCGTCCGGCCCGAAGTGCGCCGGGAACCAGCGGCCGTAGAGGCGCTCCAGTGGGGAGCCGTAGGTCAGCAGCGCGACCCGTTTACGGGCGGACGGGGCGAGTTGCCAGGCCGCGGCGGCGGCGAGCACGCTGCCCTGCGAGTGCCCGGAGATGACCAGCCGTCCGCCGGTCGCGCGGGTCCAGGTCGCCATCCGCCAGGTCAGGTCGGGCACCGCGCGCTCGGCGTAGCAGGGCGGGGCGAAGGGGTGGGAGGCGCGGGGCCAGAAGGTGCCGACGTCCCACAGGATGCCGATGGTGCGGCGGGCGGCGGCGTCCTTGTAGGCGCGCCGGCCCCAGGTGACGAAGAGTATGAAGCCGAGGCCGATCAGCCAGGAGCCGAGGGCCTGTGCGGTCTCGGCGGCGCCGTGCACGACGGGGTAGGTGCCCTGCGCGGCCTCGCCCGGGGTCTCGTCGGTGGCGAGGGCGCCCACGAGGGCTGCGGCGCCGAGCAGCAGGGTGACGCCGGAGGTGACGGCGACGACCCGGGGTCCTCGGTCGGTGAGGGAGGCCATCGCGCGGGTGTAGGCGATACGCCGGGTGCGGGCGCGGTCCTGAGCCTCGTCCGGGTAGTCGAGTGCCACCGCGACGCGCTCGGCGCGGGCGAGCTGCCAGGCGCGATGGGCCAGCCAGCCGAACAGCCCCAGCAGCACGACGAGCAGCGGCGGGATCACGGACGCCTGCCAGGTCAGCAGCACCGGCGGGCCGTCGATCGACGCCCCGGTGCCGTCCAGCCAGTCGGCCACGCGCTGGGACACGCCGCCGGACATCACTCCGCCCAGGGCGCAGGCCAGCATCGCCACGGCGGGCCCGCCCAGGCCCCGCAGCACCGCCCGCCGGTCGGGGTCGGTGCGGTGCAGGACGTACGCCACGACGCCGAGGACGATCACGAGCAGGCCCTGCACCAGCGCGATCCCGCCGAAGGTCATGTCACCCGGCAGCCGGCCGTCCGACGTCCACCCCGGGCGCTCCCAGCCGGCGTACAGCAGGGCGAGGGCGAGGAGGACGAGTGCGGTGAGCGGCAGGCGCCATACGAAACGCTCGTCGAGTGTGCGGTCCAGGCGCTTCTCGCTGCGGCCGCGGCGGCACACCACCCACACCACGGCGACCGCGCAGGCCGCGAGGGCCGCTTCGAGCATCAGCCCCAGGTGGTCGAGTACGGCGGAGCCGCCGGAGCGTCGGTCGTGGCGGGCGGCGGCACTGCCGACCGCGGCGGCGACCGTGATCAGGCCGGCGGCGGTGTGCGCGGCACGCAGCCGGGCCACCAGCCGGCGCCCGTACCAGAAGCCGGGCCGGCCGAGTGCGGTCGGTCCATTCTCACCTTCGGGCTCGGGGGCCCGCTCGATGGGCTGCTGGGACTCGTAGTCGCTCCACGTGCGTCGGGACAGGTACCACAGCAGGACGGTCAGGGCGGTGGGCACGGCGGCGGCGAGGGCGAGCCTGCGGCCGGGGGCGCTCCACCAGCCGCCGTCCGAGACGGTGGGTGAGAGGAAACCCAGCCAGGAGTGGCGGTCCGCGCACGCGACGCTGCCCGCGCACTGCCAGGCCGCCAGGTCGAGCGCGACCTCGCACGCCGCTGCGACGAGCAGCACCGTCAGCGTGAGCCCCGCGAGCCGCACCAGGAGCCCGTACAGACGCACGGTGCGGCGGCGGCCGTGGGCGGTGGGGCGCATCCAGTGGGCGAGGTTGACGACCATGAACGGCAGGAGCAGCAGCCACAGGGCACGGGTGCCGTTGCCGGAGGTGAGGTTGCACCAGACGTAGGCCTCGGGCACCGGTCCGTCGCGGCGGCGGTCGTCCGGGCTGTGCTCGGCGTCGACGTCGTCGGCGCGCCGGAAGACGGCCGCGGTGTGGTCGCCGGTGATCCGCACCGTCCGCGGGTCGTTCAGCATCTCCTGCGGCGTGGTGCCGCCCACGCCGTGGACCAGGAGTTCCAGGGCGGTTCCCGTCTCGCCGGGCCGCGCGGCGGGACCGTCCGGTCCGCCGGTCGAGGTCTGTCCCTGTGCTCGTTCCACTGATTCGCACGTCCCCCGTGACACGCCGTCGGCTCCGTCTGTGCGGGCACAAGGATTTCCACTTCCGCGGCGCCCCACACCTCCTGTCACGGAATCTCCCCGATCCGTGATGATGGGAGCGCGGAGATGAGCCAACGGTGGCATGTGCGCGACGAGCGGGCGCGGTGACGCTCTCCGGTCCGCGACATGCGAGGATGGGACGTCCTCGCACCGGAGCCGGGAAGAATGTCCTCGTCGGAGCCGGTGCAAGGTGTGTCGGACGGCATTGAGGCGAAAGGACCGGAGCGTACGTGAGCGAGAATCAGAACCTCCTCGCGGAGCAGCGGCGATCCCTGATCCTCGACGAGGTCCGCCGCCGGGGTGGTGTTCGGGTCAACGAGCTGACCCGCAAGCTCGGTGTGTCGGACATGACCGTCCGCCGCGACCTCGACGCGCTCGCCCGCCAGGGCGTGCTGGAGAAGGTGCACGGCGGCGCGGTACCGCTGGTCGAGGCGAGTACGCACGAACCGGGCTTCGAGGCCAAGTCCGGCCTGGAGCTGAACGCCAAGGAGGACATCGCACGCGCCGCGGCCAAGCTGGTCGCACCGGGCGCGGCGATCGCCCTGTCGGGCGGTACGACGACCTTCGCGCTGGCGCACCAGCTGCTGGACGTCCCGGACCTCACGGTGGTCACCAACTCGGTGCGGGTCGCCGACGTGTTCCATGCGGCGCAGCGCACCTCGGGCCCGCGGCAGGGCGCGGCCACGGTCGTGCTGACGGGCGGGGTGCGCACACCCTCCGATTCGCTGGTGGGGCCGGTGGCCGACCAGGCCATTGCGGCGCTCCACTTCGACCTGCTGTTCCTCGGGGTGCATGGCATATCGGTCGAGGCCGGTCTGTCGACGCCGAACCTCGCGGAGGCCGAGACGAACCGGCGGCTCGTGCAGTCGGCCCGCCGCGTGGTCGTGGTCGCGGACCACACCAAGTGGGGCAAGGTTGGCTTGAGTTCGTTCGCCTCGCTGGAACGGATCGACACGCTCGTGACGGACGCCGGCCTGCCGGACGAGGCGCGCGGGGTGGTCACGGAGCATCTGCGGCGGCTGGTGGTGGCCGGGGAGCCCGGGGACGACGCAGACATCTGACGGGGCGCCAGCTAGGGTGACGCCTCCGGCATCACCCGCTCCCGCCCAGGAGGCCGCGTCCATGGCTCGTCGACTGCGCCCGGTGGAGCTCGACTTCGTCGAGACCGCGCCCGTCCGGCACGTCTTCGAACGGGAGGTGGCCGCTCCGGTGGCGGCGGTATACGGCGCACTCGAGGACGTGCCCGGCTGGGCCGAGTGGTTCCCGCAGGTGTCGGCCGCCCGCCCGGTCGATGCCGGTGCGGGGCGCGACATCACGCTCACCGGTGGCATCCGGTTCCGGGAGTCGGTCATCGCGGCGAAGGCACCCGAGGTCTACGCCTACCGCATCGACGTCACCAACATGCCGGGCGTGCGGGCGATGGCCGAGGAGTGGCGGCTCGCGCCGGCCGGCACCGGCACCCGGCTGCGGTGGACGTTCGCCACCGACGGGACGGCCGCGTACCGGCTGGCCCTGAAGGTGGCGCGCGGGGGCCAGGCGCGCGCGTTCCGGGACGCCGTGCGGGCGCTGGACCGGCGGCTTGCGGCCTGAGGGGCCGGCTGCAGCCGACCCGGTGTTCACGTCGGGCCGGTGCTTCAGTCGGGCCAGACGCCCGTCTTCAGGAGCGAGTCGATCGCGGCCGTGTAGGGCTTTATGTCGAGTCCCTGCGCGGCCAGCCAGGCGTCCGAGTAGTACTTGTCGAGATACCGGTCCCCCGGGTCGCACAGCAGGGTCACGACGCTGCCCTGCCGGCCCTCGGACACCATCTCGGCGACGATCTTCAGCGCGCTCCACAGCCCGGTGCCGGTCGAGCCGCCGGCCTTGCGTCCGATGGCGCGTTCCAGGGCTCGTACGGCGGCGACGCTCGCCGCGTCGGGCACTTTCATCATCCGGTCGATCGCACCGGGCACGAAGCTCGGTTCCATGCGGGGCCGGCCGATGCCCTCGATACGGGAGCCGCAGTCGCAGGTGACGTCCGGATCGCCGGTGGTCCAGCCCTCGAAGAAGCATGAGTTCTCGGGGTCGGCCACGCAGACGCGGGTGTCGTACTGCATGTAGTGGACGTAGCGCGCGAGGGTCGCGGAGGTGCCGCCGGTGCCCGCCGTGGCGACGATCCACGCCGGCTCGGGAAACCGCTCCAGGCGCAGCTGGCGGAAGATGGACTCGGCGATGTTGTTGTTGCCGCGCCAGTCCGTGGCCCGTTCGGCGTAGGTGAACTGGTCCATGTAGTGGCCGCCGGTCTCGGCCGCGAGGCGGGCGGACTCCTCGTACATCGTGCGGGGGTCGTCCACGAAGTGGCAGCGGCCGGAGTGGAACTCGATGAGGCGGATCTTCTCGGCGCTCGTCGTGCGCGGCATGACGGCGATGAAGGGCACGCCGATCAGCTTCGCGAAGTACGCCTCGGAGACTGCCGTCGAGCCGCTGGAGGCCTCGATGACGGGCCGGTCCGGCCGGATCCAGCCATTGCAGAGCCCGTAGAGGAAGAGGGAGCGGGCGAGGCGGTGCTTGAGGCTGCCGGTGGGGTGGGTCGACTCGTCCTTCAGATAGAGGTCGATGCCCCACCGCTCCGGCAGGGGGAACTGCAGCAGGTGGGTGTCGGCCGAGCGGTTGGCGTCCGCCTGGACTCTGCGGACGGCTTCTTTGAGCCAGGCCCGGTAGGCGGCGTCGCTGTGGTCGACGTCGAGGGTCACGCCGGTCCGGGTCTGCTGGGGAGTGCTCACGGGGCTCCTAACGCTGCGCGCCGACGACGCGTCGCGCAGCCGACACCTCCGATCATAGACACCCGGCGCACGCTTCTCACCTGCATAAACGCATCTTTGAGCCCCCCAAAGCGCCCCCAGGGGCAGGACCCGGGGCAAGGGGGCGCGCGGTCCCGGGGGCGCATTCGCGAGTGTGCTGCGGGCGCCCCCCGGCAGGGGGCCCGCGGGCACTGGTGCTCGGCGCCGGGCGGGGGCAGACTGCACGGCGGGACCAAGGCCCCGGACGGGGTGAGCGCAGGGCACGTCCGCCTCCCGGAGCAGGCTTCCGGGCACCGGC
>NZ_JBEXSH010000372.1:0-8308 GCF_040613555.1 Streptomyces sp. NPDC006265 | reverse complement strand
CCGCACGTACCTCACCTCGGTGGCCGTTCGGGGCGTCCGCGCGATCGGCGAACCGGACCTGCGCGCCGCCTTCGCGCACCGCGAGTCGCACGACTGATCGACCGGGGGGCGTGCAGGGGGCATGGGCCCGACACCGGTCGACGGTGCTTGCCTTCCCCTCCACCCGAACGAAACATCCCTTTCGTCGCCACCGTGCACCGAAGGGATACGCGATGAGAGCCGCCCTCCTCTACTCGGCCGCCGGGTCCTTGCTGCTGAGCACCCTCGCCGCGGCGCCGGACGCCGGGGACCGGACGGGCGCGGCCGAGCGGCGCGGCACCGCCGTGGCCGCAGCACGCGCGAAGGCGGCCGGTATCGACTTCGGCCCGTGCCCCGACGCGCAGGACCTGCCGGGCAGCATGCAGTGCGGCACGGTGAGCGTCCCGCTGGACTACGCCCACCCGGACGGCAGGCAGATCGAACTCTCCGTCAGCAGGGCCCGGGCCACACAGAAGGACCCGCGGAACGGCGAGCGGAAGGTCCTCCGGCAAGGTGCCCTCGTCCACAACCCGGGCGGTCCCGGTGCCACCGGCCTGTACTTCCCGCTCATCGGCCTGCTCCCCGAGTGGAAGCGGATCGGCGCCGCGTACGACCTCGTCGGCTACGCCCCGCGCGGGGTCGGCCGTTCGGCACCGCTGTCGTGCCAGGACCCGAAGCAGTTCTTCACGGGTCCCTCGCAGGCGCCGGCCCACCCCTCGGAGGCGTACAAGCAGGAGCGCGTCGCGAAGGCGAAGGCATACGCGCGGGGCTGCGCCGAGCGGGCCGGCGGCGCGCTGCGGCACTACCACTCGCTGAACAACGCCCGCGACCTCGACGTGCTGCGCGCCGCACTCGGCGAGGAACGGCTGACCTTCATGGGCTCGTCGTACGGCACCTACTTCGGTGCCCTGTACGCGACGCTGTTCCCCGCGCACGTACGGCGGATGGTGTTCGACTCGGTGGTCCACCCCGGCCCGGAGCGGATCTGGTACCGCAACAACCTCGTCCAGTCGGCGGCGTTCGAGGGCCGCTGGCGGGAGGTCCGGGAGTGGATCGCCCGGCACGACGACGTGTACGGGCTGGGCGCGACGGAGCGGGAGGTGCTGCGCGGTTACGAGCGGGCGAGCGCGAAACTGGCCGCCGAGCCGGCGGGCGGGAAGGTCGGGCCGGGGCAGTTGCACGGGGCGTTCCTGCAGGCCGGCTACTACGACGATCAGTGGCCGTACCGCGCGCACGCGCTGTCGGCGTACCTCAAGGGTGATGCGAAGCCCCTGATCGAGCAGCTGGAGCAGCACCCGGAAGCGGCCGTCGAGGCGGAGAACTCCCGCGCGGTCTATATGGCCGTCGAGTGCAACGACGCCCCCTGGCCCACGGACTGGAAGGTGTGGGACCGGGACAACACCCGGCTCGCGCGGGTGGCGCCCTTCGAGACCTGGGACAACGTGTGGACGAACCTGCCGTGCGCCTACTGGCGGGCGCCCCGGCAGCGGCCGCTCGACGTCGGCACCGGGCCGGGCGAGCTGCCGCCGACGCTCATCCTGGCCGCCGAGCGGGACGCCGCCACGCCGTACGACGGTGCCCTCGAACTCCACGACCGCCTGGCGGGGTCGGTGCTGGTGACGGAGCGGGACGCCGGCGCCCACGGGCTCGCGGGCGGCCCGAACGCCTGCGTCAACGGGCACATGGAGGCGTATCTGCTGGAGGGCCGGCTGCCGGGACGCAGCGCCTGGTGCGCCCCGCACGCCGAGCCGAAGCCGCCGGCCCCGGACGGGGCCGGCGACGCATCCGCTGATCAGGCCAGAGAGGCGACCAGCTCGGCGATGTCCTTGCGGCGGCCGGTGTAGAACGGCACCTCCTCGCGGACGTGCATACGGGCCTCCGATGCGCGCAGGTGACGCATGAGGTCGACGATGCGGTACAGCTCGTCGGCCTCGAAGGCGAGGATCCACTCGTAGTCGCCGAGGGAGAACGAGGCGACGGTGTTGGCGCGCACGTCCGGGTAGCCGCGGGCCATCTTGCCGTGGTCGGCGAGCATGCGGCGGCGGTCCTCGTCGGGCAGCAGGTACCAGTCGTAGGAACGCACGAAGGGGTAGACGCTCACGTAGTTGCGGGGCGTCTCGTCGGCGAGGAACGCCGGGATGTGCGAGCGGTTGAACTCGGCGGGGCGGTGCAGCGCCATGTTCGACCAGACGGGCTCCAGGGCGCGGCCGAGCTTCGTCCGGCGGAAGAGGTTGTACGCCTCCTGCAGCGCGTCACTGGTCTCGGCGTGCCACCAGATCATCAGGTCGGCGTCGGCGCGCAGGCCCGAGACGTCGTAGGTGCCGCGAATGGTCACGTCCTTGGCGGCGAGCTGGTCGAACAGCTCCTGGACCTCGTCGGCGTACCCGGCGCGGTCCTCGGGGAGGACGTCCTTCAGCTTGAAGACGGACCAGAGCGTGTAGCGGATGACCTCGTTGAGGTCCTTGGCCAGCTTGCCCTTGTTCGCGATGCGGTCGGGCGTGGCGCTGGAGGCCGTGGTGGAGGCGTCGTCACTCATGCCTCTCATTCTCCCGCTCCGCCGTGCAGGCTCTGCACCGGGTGGGCGGTGAGCTGCTCCACACCCTCCGTATCACCGTGGACCTGGTCCACTGCCGCGTACGCACTGGCGATGCAGGCCGGGATGCCGACGCCGTCGTACGGGGCACCGCAGACGGCGAGGCCGGGGAGCCGGGCGATGTGCTCGCGGATACGGGCGACGCGGGCGTGGTGGCCTACGGGGTACTGGGGCAGGCCGTCGTCCCAGCGGGTGACGCGGGCGGCGACGGGCGTGGCGTCCAGGCCGGTCGCCGCCTTCAGGTCGTGCCGGGAGATCTCGACCAGCTCGGTGTCGTCGCGCTGGAGGATGTCCGTCTCGCCGTACCGTCCGACGGAGGTGCGCAAGACGACCAGGTCCGGGTTCTCGTCGGCGATCCAGCCCCACTTCTGCGAGGCGAACGTGGACGCCTTGATGGTGCGCCCGTCGACCGGCGGCACGAGGAAGCCGCTGCCGTCGGGCAGGGCCGCCCCGTCGCGGCGGTAGGCGAGGGTGACCAGGGCCATGGAGGCGTACTCGACGGCGTCGAGCTCGGCGGCGGCCCCGGGGGTCTCGGCGCGCAGCAGCCGGGCGGCGACCGGGGCGGGGGCGGCGACGACCACGGCGTCCGCGCGCCACTCGCGCTCACCGGAGCCGGCCCGCCAGCCGCCCTCGGGCGTGCGACGCAGCTCCGTCACCGGCGTCCGGGTGAGGATCTCGCCCCCGCGTGCCCGGACCGAGTCGGCCACCGCGAGGGGCAGGGTGCCGATGCCGCCCCGGATGCCCATGAACACCGGGCCGGTCTGCCGGGCCGCGGCCGCCTTGGCCTGGAGCTCGCGGACCCCTTCCGTCAGGGAGGTGTGGGTCCGGGCCACCTGGAAGAGCTGCGGGACGGCCGAGCGCATGGAGATGCGGTACGCGTCGCCCGCGTACACCCCGCCCAGCATGGGCTCCAGCAGGCGGTCGACGACCTCGCGGCCGAGGCGCTCCGCCACGTACTCCCCCACCGCCACGTCGTCGCCGACCTCGGTGCGGGGCAGCTCGGCGTCCCGCTCGATGCGGGCGAGGCCCTCCTCGGACAACACGCCGGCCAGCGCGGACGCGGTGCCGGGCACGCCCATCACATGCCCCTTGGGGAAGGGGCGCAGGGCGCCTCGGGTCCAGAGCGAGGCCGTCGCGGTGGCCGGGGGCTGGAGACGGTCGGTGAGGCCCACCTCGCGCGCGAGCGCCACCGCCTCGGGGCGCCGGGCCAGCATCGACTCGGCGCCGAGGTCCACGCGCGCACCCGCGAGCTCCCCGGGCAGCAGCTTGCCGCCGACCCTGTCGGACGCCTCCAGCACGGTCACCCGCGTCCCGCGCTCCAGCAACCGGTGTGCGGCGGCCAGTCCCGCGATGCCCGCCCCGATGACGACGACCTGCCCTTGAACTTCGCGCATGCCCCCAGCCTCTCAGACCCCACCGACAGCGCCGCCGCGCCCGGTGTCCGCCACGAGTCCCGACCGTGACCGCATCGGAACCGTCCCGGACCAAACGATCGGCGCCGTCCGGGCGTCGAAGAAGCGTCAGCAGAATCGACCCTCGGGGGATGCCCGCATGCGCACACGACGATCCGTACGACGCCCCGCCCCGACCTTGGCCGCCCTCATGCTGGCCGCCGCCCTCGCACTCACGGGGTGCAGCGCCCAATACGGCGATCGGCCTAGCCCCGGGCCCCGTCCAGGAACGTGGCGTAAGGGCGGAAGAGGACCTCAATGCTCTGGCCCCGCGCGGCGAGCGCACTCGGCCGGGTCCACGCCGGAGTACAGCCAGAACGAGATCCCGGCGTGCCGGAGATCATAGGGCCGCTTGGCCAAGCCGGAGGTGAGTTCCGTGCGGGTCAGGACGTACTTCCGCGTCCGCGCCCACGTGGTTGCCGTACGCCGCCGCATCCACGTAGTTGCCGACCTGGTTCCGGAGCAGGCGGCCGTCCGGCGTCCGACCGAACCGTGCGATGTGCACGCGGAGGAGACATACCAACGGCAGGGGGAGGGTACCGGCCGCGTCGCGGTAGCCGCGCGGCGCTTGAGTGAGTGAACCTCGCGCACCGCACCGTCGTCCGTCCGTCGTCCGTCCACCCCCCTTGCTGCCGCGACGACGCCACCCGACAGGTTGAGCATCCCCCACCCGGTCTCGGGCAGATGGCACTGCTCGTTTCGGAGGTGAATGGCCTCCGCCGGACGCATTGCCGCGTAGTACATGCAGTCGAACAACGCCTCCAGGTGCGTACCGCGCCCACGCTGCTGGGCAACCGCCGCGAGTAGCCGGGCGACCTGGGCCGGGTTGGCGTGGTCAGCTCACTCAGGTGCAGGTGCGCACGGACAGGTCGGCGGAGTCCGCCTCCAGGGCCCCTCGCAGGCCGAGTGCCGTACAAGTGCGACCAGCTCTTCGGGACTACGGGCGGAGGCCAGTTGCTCGGCGGGCTCCAGGCCGATGTGGCGGACCAACCGGTTCGCGGTGTTGTTCAGATGCCGGATGAACGGGCCGAAGGCGGCGGTGAAGCCGCGCTGCGGGCCGGCGACCACCTTGGCAACGGCCAGCGGGCGGGAGATCCCCCAATTCTTCGGCACCAGCTCACCGACCACCATCAACACCACGGTGGAAACGGCCACACCCACACTGTCGTCACCGACGAGGCGGCACCGCCCAGCCCCACCGCCTTGAGCGGGTCTTCGAGAAGCGCCGCGAGCGACGGGTGGGCAAGCATGCCGATCACCGGCGAGGTGACCGTGATGCCGAGCTGGGCGCCGGAGAGCTGAACCGTCAGACGGCGTACGGCCTTCAGCGCGCCCTCGGCACCATGCTCGCCCGCCTCTGCGGCGCGCTCCAGGTCGGACCGTTCGACGGTGGTCGGGGAGAACTCGGCCGCGACGAACACCGCGCAGGCCAGTGTGAGCAGGAGGGCCAGCAGCAGGACCTCGGTCACCGCGCCACCCCCGATCCCTCACGCACGGGCAGCGCGGACTGCGGACGGGGTACCACGCGGCTGTTACTGGGGACTCACCCATTGCGGGGCCGTCGCGCCTTCTGTTCGGGAGGGCCAGAGGGACATCAGTCGTCGGCAGGGCAAAGACAGACCCTGCCCATTATCGTAAAAGATCGGCAAAGCCTCCAGGTCAGCCACCGCCGACCTCGATCGGCGGCGCTTTTCGGACTTTCCCGCCGCAGCCGCCAGGATGCGCTGGGGACCAGCCCGCAGCGACCCTATGCTTCTACGTGTTTGTAGAGAGAACGCGGTGGCTCCTACCGGATGTTCCCGGGAGCCGCGCGCCTCTCACCTGTTCGCGTGACGGGATGAGACGCCTGGCTTCGATCGACCTGGACACAGAGCCCGGCACGACAGCCCGGCTCGCGCGCAGCCGCGGCCGTAACACCCGTGCAGGCATGCGGCATCGCTCTCACGGAAGACACGCACGTTAAGGAGTGGACGCCACGATGGTGTTCAAACGATTGCTCGGTTCGCTCGGCGTGGGCGGCCCCACGGTCGACACGGTCCTCGATCCCGGCGCAGCCCGCCCCGGCTCCACGCTGAGCGGCCAGGTCCATCTCAGGGGTGGCAGCGCCGACTTCGACATCGAGCACATCACCCTGGAGCTGGTGGCCCGGGTCGAGGTCGAGCACGAAGAGGGTGAGAGCGAGGGCGTCGTCACCTTCGAACGGTTCACCGTCGGCGGTGGCCTCCGGCTCGCCGAAGGCGAGCAGCACAGCATCCCGTTCAGCGTGATGCTGCCATGGGAGACGCCCATCACCGAGCTGTACGGACAAGGCCTGGGCATCGTCCTCGGCGTGCGCACCGAACTGTCGGTCGCCGGTGCCAAGGACAAGGGCGACCTCGACCAGCTCGCCGTGGGTCCGCTGCCCGCCCAGGAGTCGATCCTGGAGGCCCTCGGACAGCTCGGCTTCGGCTTCAAGTGCGCTGACCTGGAGTACGGGCGCATCGGCGGCACCGGCCAGCAGCTGCCCTTCTACCAGGAGATCGAGCTCACCCCAGCCCCGCAGTACGCCCACCAGGTCAACGAGATCGAGCTGACCTTCCTCGCCCACCCCGGCGGCGTGGAGGTGGTCCTGGAGGACGACAAGCGCGGCGGCCTCTTCTCCGAGGGTCACGACGCGCTCACCCGCTTCGCCGTCCCCCACGACGGCGTCGAGCACCAGGACTGGAACACCCTGGTCGACCGCTGGATCCGCCAGCTCGTCGAGCACCGCGCCTCCTACGGCTCGCACTCCGCCTACGCACACGCAGACCCGTACGCGGGCAGCCACGGCGGCCACCATGGACATGACGAGCACCCTCACGAGGGGCACCGCTCCGGTCCCGGCATGGGCACCGCCATCGCCGCGGGCGCGGCCGGGCTCGCGGTCGGGGTCGTCGGCGGCATGGTCGCCGCCGAAGCCGTCGACGAGATCGGGGACTTCTTCGAAGGCGACGAGGAAGACGAAGACGAGGGCTGATGAGCCGGGCGAGCCGTCCGAGGCCGATCAGGCGCTGACCATGCGCAGGAAGTGATCGGCGTCTTCCGGCTCGCCCAGCCGACCGACCCCGAGCCAGGACCCGTCGGAAAAATGGATCCTGAACGTGGCGAACCCGCGCGGCTGGCCCGCCGCGCCGTCGATCCGGGCCGCATCGAGGGGGAACTCCGCGACAGGACGGAAGTCGTCGGCCCTGGTGGGCGACAACCTGCGGCGCGGGGAGGCGGGCCACACAGATGCGGTCGCGCGCCAGCATGACCAGTCGCCTGGGGTGGGCGAGTGGCTGTACCAGCGCAGGAGAAGCCGGCCCGCGGTCAGGTCCCAGTCGCCGTCGAAGACGCCGCTCGGCGGATCGTCCGCGCGATCACCCGCAAAGCCGCAGTCAGGGGTGGAACACTGCGGGCCGGAGCGATTCCGCTCCCCGTGGCGTCTGCCGGTGCGGTTCCCGTCGCGACCCCAGCCCTTGATCGATCTTCTTGCCGAGCATGTCGATCAGGATCATCGGCACGACGGCGCAGAAGAACACCACGGGGCCGACGTACAGCAGCCAGTGATGCCCTGACTTCAACCGCCCCTTGCCCGCGGCACGGTGAACCTCTTTCGGCGGCAGGGAATGGGCTCGTGGATCTCGCACCGACCCCGCCTCACGAACGTGCCTGAAATCGCCGGAACTTCTCCGCCCTGCCACTAGTTTCTACGTTGTTGTAGATATCTACGGGCTCGGGCCGCCGCTGATCCGGCCCGACCGACCAACCGTTTGGAGTTCGCATGGCCCTGTGGGACCGCCTCAAGGAGTCCGCGTCGACGATGCAGACCCAGCTCGTGGCGAAGAAGAACGACCTCAAGAGCGGCGCTTTCCGCGATGCCAGCATGGCGATGTGCGCGCTCGTCGCCGCCGCCGACGGCACCATCGACCCCTCAGAGCGGCAGCGCGTGGCCCAGCTGATCGCCACCAACGAGGTGCTGCAGAACTTCGACGCCATGGACCTGCAGCGGCGCTTCGACGACAACCTGAGCAAGCTGACCGCCGACTTCGCCTTCGGCAAGGTCAGCGTGCTGCAGGAGATCGCCAAGGCGAAGAAGAAGCCGGCCGAGGCCCGTGCCGTCATCCAGATCGGCATCGTCATCGGCGGCGCCGACGGCGACTTCGACAAGACCGAGCAAGCCGTCGTGCGCGAGGCATGCTTCACCCTGGATCTGCCGCCGCACGAGTTCGACCTCTGATCGCCCCAC
>NZ_JBEXSH010000371.1:0-8315 GCF_040613555.1 Streptomyces sp. NPDC006265 | reverse complement strand
GCCCCACCCCAATGGGGCCACCCGACCCCTCCACGAGGTTTCGGCCTCGGACCGCCGACGGCTTTCGGCCGTCCGGGCGTGACATCTCGTGAAGTGCTGGGGGATCACTCCGCCGCAAGGGGCGGCGGGCCGACGGCGGGGAAGCCTCGGCAGTCTGCCCGTGCCAGCCGGGGAAGAGGGGGGATGCGCCAGTGGCCGCCCCGGGCACCGGTCCCGTCGGTACGGGCCACGAGACCGGCTACGAGCGTGAGCGGCGCCCGGAGTCCCGGGTGACGGCGTGGGCGTCGCCGTGCCGCGACGAGCCGCTGTCGGCCGGCGACCCGTTGCCGAGCGCACCGCCGGGACGACCGCCGGGCGGGTGGCCGGGGTGGCGGAGGTGGCGGGAGTGGGCGGAGTGACTGATGCGATCGATGTGGTGTGTGTGTCTGAGGTGGTGCGTGTGAATGCCGGGAACCATCGGGCCTGCGGTTGCCGCGTCGGGCTCGTTGTCATGGGCTGCGGTGTCCGGTGGACCGGCCTGCCGCGGGGACCCGGTCGCATCCACCACCGGCGTCGTCGCCCAGCCCGGCTGCGGGTCAGTCGTGACCGGGGCGGGGAGGGGAAGAGAGGGGAGGGCAGGCGCTCCTGGGAGCGCGGTGTCGCTGCCCGGGGGTGCGGGCGGGCCAGGAAGACCCGGCAGACCCGGCAGACCCGGCAGACCCGGCAGGCTCGGCAGACCCGGCAGGCTAGGCAGGCTCGGCAGGCTCGGCAGGCTCGGCAGGCTCGGCAGGCTCGGCAGGCTCGGCAGGCTCGGCAGCGAGGGTGAGTCGGCCGGCCCCGGCAGGGCGGGTGAGTCTGGGAGCCCTGGCACAGAAGGGGCTGTCGGCAAGTCGGCCGGAGCCGGGAGGTTCGGCAGAGCCGGGAGGTCGGGCAGTACAGGGCGCGACGGGGGCTTGGGCAGGGCCGGGTGCAACGGCTCCTTCGACGGCTCCGGCCGTCCCGCGTGCGACGACTGCGACCGCGAGGACGACGGCAGCGAAACCGACGGCGATGGCGACGGCGAGAGCGGTTTCCCCCGGGCGTCTGCCACCCTCTCGCTCGCGGCCACCTCCACGTCACCGGCAGGCCGACCGAGCCGGTCCCCCGCAGCCCCTGGGACGTGAACACCGCTGGCGACCTGCCCGGCCCGGCCCTCCGGCAGCGCCCCTGCGCCGCTCTTCGCATGCGCCCGCTCCCCGCACAGCAGCCCGATGGCCAACAACCCGCCCACCAGCAGGGCCACTTGAAGTCCACGCCGCCCGGTCGCTGTGCGCAGCGCGCGCGACGCGGTCTCGGGCAAGGCTGCTGACCAGGTCAAGAGGGGGAGCTTCCTCCCGTGCGACGGAAGCGGTACTGCCCGGCCGGCACCACGCACGGCCGAGCAGGCGCCGATCCTCGCACGGGAGTGCGGAGGTTGCGCAAGCCCTTGCTTACCGATGGCCCGTCATGTCCGTTTTGCTGCTCCAGGTCGGACGACGGTGCGTCGACACGCCGTCATCCTCCCCCTTCCACCGGTCCCTTCACGCCGCATCCGGTATCGGCAACGGCCGCTTCTCGATCGCCGCCGCCATCACCTCCGGGAACAGATCGGGTGTGCAGGCGAACGCCGGTGCCCCCAGCGCCGCGAGCGCCGCCGCGTGCTCCCGGTCGTACGCCGGTGCCCCCTCGTCCGAGAGCGCCAGCAGCGTCACGAACTGCACGCCCGCCGTCTTCATCGCGGAGACCCGCTTGAGCATCTCGTTGCGAATGCCGCCTTCGTAGAGGTCGCTGATCAGCACGACCACCGTCTCCGCGGGCCGGCTGATCTGCGACTGGCAGTAGGCGAGCGCCCGGTTGATGTCCGTGCCACCGCCGAGCTGCGTGCCGAACAGCACGTCGACCGGGTCGTCCAGCTGGTCCGTGAGGTCCACGACCGCCGTGTCGAAGACGACGAGTCGCGTGGAGATCGTCCGCATCGAGGCGAGCACCGCCCCGAACACCGAGGCGTACACCACCGATGCCGCCATGGATCCCGACTGGTCGATACAGAGGATGACCTCCTTCTTCGTGGACCGGTTCGCCCGCCCGTACCCGATGAGCCGCTCCGGCACGATCGTTCGGTACTCGGGCAGGTAGTGCTTGAGGTTGGCCGCGATGGTGCGGTTCCAGTCGATGTCGTGGTGGCGAGGCCGGTTGATGCGGGCGCTGCGGTCGAGCGCGCCGGTGAGGGTGGCCCGGGTGCGGGTGGCGAGCCGCTTCTCCAGGTCCTCGACGACCCTGCGCACGACGGCCCGGGCCGTCTCCTTCGTCGTCTCCGGCATCGCCTTGTTGAGCGACAGCAGGGTGCCGACGAGATGCACGTCAGCCTCTACCGCCTCCAGCATCTCCGGCTCCAGCAGCAGCGTGGCGAGACCGAGCCGGTCGATGGCGTCGCGCTGCATGACCTGCACGACGGAGGAGGGGAAGTAGGTGCGGATGTCCCCGAGCCAGCGCGCCACCGACGGGGCCGACGCCCCGAGTCCGGCCGAACGGTCCCGTCCCCCCTGTGACCTGCCGTCCTTTCTGCCGTAGAGCGCGGTCAGCGCCCCGTCCATCGCCGCGTCCTGCCCCGACAGTGCGCAGCCGGTGCCGTCCGCGGAGTCTCCTCCGAGCACGAGCCGCCAGCGCCGCAGCCGCTCCTGCGCCGGGTCCGTCGCCTCGGCCGTCATCCCCGTCCTCCCTTACGAGGCCGTTCCCACAGCGGGATCACCGGCACGGTCGTCGCGGGCCGTACGTCCTCCCGGAGTCCGCCCGTCGCGGTGTTTCCCGCCGCCGGTGTCGCCGCCGGCCTCCTCAGCGCCACGGTCGTCATCCCGTCACCCCCGCCAGGTCGTTGTTCGTGTTCTCGTCCACGTCGTCCAGCCCGAGCAGCAGCCGTACGACCGGCAGCACGGCGTCCGCGCGCTGCAGGTCGAGGTCGGCCGCGAAGCCGGGTGTCCCCCCGTCGGCGGCTGTCGCACGACCCCTGGCTCCCGGTCCACGCCGGACCAGTTCACCGAGGGTCCGTCGCACCCCGGGCTCGTACGCCGAGAACGTCCGCCGCAGCAGGGGCAGTACATCCGTGAAGGCCTCGGCGGAAACCCCGGTCAGCCACGCGTCGACCAGCCCGAGCAACCGCTCGTCGTGCACCAGGAGCAGTCCGCCCCCGGAGCCCCCTCCGACGAAGCCCTCGATCCACGCGGCCGCGTCCGCCGGCGGTGTGCCCGGTGACAGGACGAGTCCCATCAGCAGGGCCGCCTCGTCGTGGGCCAGCTCTCCGTCGTCGAGCAGGAGCCGCACGGCCCGCCCCCGGATGACCCCGGGCACGGTGTCCCGCCCGGACAGCACCCGCAGCACCGACTGCCAGCGGCCTCTCAGCCGGCCGTGTTCCGCCGCGGGCGCGTCGCCCAGGAGGCCCACGGCCTGGTGCACCGCGTCCACATGGCGCCGCATCTCCTCGGCGGCGTCCGCGTCGAGCCCGGCGCAGGCCGGGGGCAGCCCGACGAAGACCCGCTCGGCCAGTCCCGCGGCGACCCCCGCCAGGGCACCGGTGTCCGTGCCGCGCACGTCGCCGTAGCGCAGCGAGCGGACCAGGGCCGGGAGCGCCTGGGCGAGATGGCCGACGTCCGTGTCGAGGGCCGCCCGGTCGGCGAGGATCCGCATCACCGTCGGCAGCGCGCCGGGCAGTTCGGCCAGGAGGCAGTGCTCGGCGAGCGCGGTGACGTCGGCGAGGCCCTGCGCGGTGACGGCGTCCGTCTCGGCTTTGGCAGTCGCGGCGGACAGGACGGTCGTGCCCCATATCCCCGCCTCGGCGATCCGAACGGACAGCTCGGGCTCCCAGCGCAGCCGCCACGTCTCCCGGAACGTGCCCGTGCTGCCCCGCAAGGCGGCCGGTTCGCCCCACGCGATGCCGAGCAGCCGCAGCCGGTGCAGCAGTCTGCTGCGGGCGGCGTCGTTCTCCTTGCGCAGGTCGAGCTCCAACTCCCGTTCGAGCGCCTCCGGCTTCAGCCGCAGTCGGCGTTGCAGCCGGGCGAGATCCCGCTGCAACGGCACCGCCGGCGCGGACGGCGGCACCTCCCCCAGCACGTCCCCCACGACCAGCCTGTCCCGCACCAGCTCCAGCGGCACGTCCGAGCCCTCGCACATCACCGCGCGCACCGCGTCGGTCGTCTCGCTCAGACCGGGCAGCGGACGGCCGCGCATCGCGGCGAGCGTCTCGGCCAGCCGTACCGCCTCGATGACATGGGCGGAGGAGACGATCCGGTCCTCGGCGCGCAGCAGCCCCGCCACCCTGGTCAGCCACCGCTCCACCGGCCGATCGGGGGCGCTGAACAGGTGCCCGTACCAGCCGGGCGAGTCGATACCGGCCCCGTACCCGCTGCTCCGGGACAACCGCCTGTGGGTCCACGGCACCCAGGTCAGGTCTGCTTTGACCTTGGGCAGGCCTTTGAGGAGCGCCTTGTCGGCGGCGACGGTGGTCTTCCGCCGCAGTGCGGGCACGTGCCAGGCCCCGCAGACGACGACCACGCCGTCGTCGAACTCCCGCTGCGCGGCCCGCACCCGGAGCCGCATGTACGCCTCCCGCACCAGGTCCCGGTCGTGTCCCCCGCTGCCGTAGGTCTCCCGTAGTGCTCCCATGGCCTCCTCCAGTGCGGTGAACGGCGCGAGCGCGTCATCCTCCTCCCCCGCACCCCGGTGCTCCACGACGTCCTCCCACCACCGCTCCGGGTCGTCGTAGCCGGCGGTCTCGGCGAGCACGCGGAGCGGATCGATCCGCAGGCCGGCGGGGCCGGGGCCGGTGTCCCCGTCCGCTGCCCTCCCGGCGTCCGGCGGGCGTTCGCCCTCCGGCGCCTCCTCGTCCTCCTTGCTCCCCCAGGCCAGGGTGTGCGTGGCCGGCAGGTCGATGAAGCGCGCCGGGACGTCGTGGTCCAGGGCCCAGCGGATGGCGACCCATTCCGGGGAGAACCCGGCCAGTGGCCAGAACGCCGAGCGGCCGGGCTCGTCCACGGCGTGGGCGAGGAGGGCGACCGGCGGCCGCATCTCCTCGTCGGCGGCGAGCGGAATCAGGGCGTCGGCCTCGGACGGCCCTTCGATCAGCACGACCCGCGGCCGGACCTCCTCCAGCGCCGCCCGCACCGCCCGCGCCGACCCGGGCCCGTGATGCCGCACCCCGAGCAGCACCGGTCCCGCCCCGGTCCCCCGGCCCACGGCGCTTTCCACACCGGTCACCTCATCCCCCTCCCGTCCCGCACGTCCCGACCCGAACCCGCCACCGACCGCCGCCCCGCCACCCGAGGTCCTCGCCCCGTGTCGCTCACACGCTCACCTCGCGGCAGGCCCGGTAGAAGTCCTTCCAGCCGTCGCGCTCACGGACCACCGTCTCCAGGTACTCCTGCCAGATGACCCGGTCCGCCGCCGGGTCGCGGACCACCGCGCCGAGGATGCCCGCGGCGACATCGCCCGGTCGCAACACGCCGTCGCCGAAGTGAGCCGCCAGGGCGAGCCCGTTGGTGACGACGGAGATGGCCTCGGCCGTGGACAGGGTGCCGCTGGGCGACTTCAGTTTCGTCCGGCCGTCGGCCGTGACCCCGTCGCGCAGCTCCCGGAAGACCGTGACGACCCGGCGGATCTCGACCAGCCCGTCGGGCGCGGCCGGCAGGTCGAGGGAGCGGCCGATCTGGTCGACGCGCCGCGAGACGATGTCGACCTCCGCCTCGGGGCTCTCCGGCAGCGGCAGCACCACCGTGTTGAAGCGGCGGCGCAGGGCGCTGGACAGGTCGTTGACCCCGCGGTCGCGGTCGTTGGCCGTGGCGATCAGATTGAAGCCGCGGACCGCCTGCACCTCCTGGCCGAGCTCCGGTATCGGCAGCGTCTTCTCCGAAAGGATCGTGATGAGCGTGTCCTGCACGTCGGCCGGGATCCGGGTCAGCTCCTCGACGCGGGCCGTCATGCCCTCCGCCATGGCCCGCATGACCGGGCTGGGCACGAGGGCGTTCCGGCTCGGGCCGTGGGCGAGCAACTGCGCGTAGTTCCAGCCGTAGCGGATGGCCTCTTCCGGGGTGCCGGCGGTGCCCTGCACCAGCAGCGTGGAGTCGCCGCTGACGGCCGCGGCCAGGTGCTCGGACACCCAGGTCTTCGCCGTGCCCGGCACGCCGAGCAGCAGCAGGGCCCGGTCGGTGGCGAGCGTGGTGACGGCGACCTCGACGATGCGGCGCGGGCCGACGTACTTGGGACTGATCACCGTGCCGTCCGGCAGCGTGCCGCCGCGCAGGTAGGTCGCGACCGCCCACGGCGACAGCTTCCAGCGGGCCGGGCGCGGCCGGTCGTCCTGGGCGGCCAGCGCGGCGAGTTCCTGCGCGAAGGCGTCCTCGGCGTGCGGTCGCAACGCCTGGGCGGATTCCGTCTCCCCCGCTTCGACGGACGTCGGCTCCACGGACACAGTCATGGCAAAGTCCCCCTCCAGCTCGGCCGGTTCGGATCTGGCACCAACGTTGCACCACACCACTGACAATGCGTTCCGACCTGCGGAAACACGCTGCCGGGACCGTTCGCGGACCCGATTGTCAGTGGTGGGATCTACCTTCGGTGGCATGACTCAGCAGGGGGCGCGCTGGACCGCGGACCAGGTGCTGGCACTGGCGCCTGACGCCGCATCGCGCAAAGCGGGAAGCAAACTCGGCGCGGCGGGGCCGTGGTCCGAGGCGGGGAGTTCCGACGAGGGGACGGTGTGGGGGCTGTGCAAGGGCAGCGGAAGCAAGCCGTATCAGACGGTCGTGGACATCGCGGACGCCGCCGGTCCCGCGTACAAATGCAGTTGTCCGAGCCGCAAGTTCCCGTGCAAGCACGCGCTCGGACTGCTGCTGCTCTGGGCCGCCGACGACGCGGCGGTGCCGCCCGGGCAGGAGCCGGAGTGGGCCGTGCAGTGGACGGCGGGGCGGCGCAGGCGTGCGGAGGAGAAGAAGACCGGGGACGGCTCCGGTGCGCCGTCCGGGTCCGCTGATCCGGAGGCGGCGCGGCGCCGTGCGGAGCGCCGGGCCGAGCGGGTCACGTCGGGCGCGGTGGAGCTGGAGCAGCGTCTGGCCGATCTGCTGCGCGGCGGCCTGGCGACCGCGGAGCAGTCGGGGTACGGCCTCTGGGAGGAGACGGCGGCCCGCATGGTCGACGCCCAGGCCCAGGGTCTGGCAGGCCGGGTGCGGGAGTTGGGGGCGATCCCGTCCACCGGTCCGGGCTGGCCGGTGCGGTTGCTGGAGGAGTGCGCGTTGCTGCATCTCCTCGGTCAGGGCTGGCTGCGCCGCGAGCGGCTACCGGACGGCCTCGCCGCCACGGTCCGCTCCCGCATGGGCCTCCCGGCCTCCGCGGACGGTCCGCCGCTGCGCGACCGCTGGCTGGTCCTCGCCCAGTACGACACGACGGACCCGCGCCTGACGACCCGCCGGATCTGGCTGCACGGCGCCGACTCGCACCGCTCTGTCCTGCTCCTCTCCTATGGCGCCGCCGGCCGCGCCCCGGAGCTGGCACTGCCGGTGGGACTGACCCTGGAGGCAGAGGTGTCCGCGTACCCGGGCGCCGGACAGCCCCGGGTGGCCCTGGGCGAGCAGTTCGCCCCGCCCGCGCCCGCGGCGATACGTCCGCCGGGGATGACCACGTCCCAGGCAGCGGCCCGTTACGGCGACGCCCTGCGCGACGACCCGTGGCTGGAGTCCGTCCCGGTGACGCTGGACCGGGTCGTGCCGGCCCCGGACGGCGACTCCTGGCAGCTGGCGGACGCCGACGGGGACGCGGCGTTGCCGCTCACTCCCGCCGCGCGTTCCCGGCCGGGCCTGTGGCGGCTCGTCGCGCTGTCGGGCGGTGCCCCGGTCAGGGTCTTCGGCGAATACGGCCACCAGGGCTTCACCCCGCTGACGGCTTGGCCCGAGGGCACGGGTGACGTGGTCGCGCTGTGCTGAGCGGACTGCGGTCCCGCTCACACCCCGGCAACCAGTCCCACCCATCCCACAGGTCCACGAATCTTTCAGGCATCACGGGACAACCGGTAAGGGCGAGCCTTCAACCACCGGGCGCCCTGCGGAAAGGAAGCTCATGACCAGGTCCTCCGCTCCTGTGGACGCGCCCGCCGCGGACGTCTGGGAGGGGCTCGTCACCACCGCGCTGCTGGGCACCGACCGGCGCACCCCACCGGGGACGGCGCCGGGCCCGGACGCGCCCGCGGCCCTGCTGTTCGCCTCCCTCAGCCACAAGACGAGCGACTACCGGGCGATGGTCGAGCAACTGCGGGTCAGCTGCACCGAGTTGCGGGAGGT
>NZ_JBEXSH010000370.1:0-8316 GCF_040613555.1 Streptomyces sp. NPDC006265 | reverse complement strand
GAGCAGCTCGCGCTCGGCCTCGGCCTTGGACTCGGGGTAGGCGCCCCACATCTCGCCGCCCGGCAGGCTCTCGTCCTCCTCGGTCAGCGGACGACCCCGCCCGATACCGTACACATTGCCCGTGCTGACCTGCACGAACCGCTCCACGCCCAAGGCCTGCGCGGCGCGGCCCAAGGCCACTGCGGCGTCCCGGTTGACGGCCCACGCTTCCTCGTCCGGCACCCCGCGGAAGGAGGCGGCGATGTTCACGACGGCGTCCACGCCGGCGAGTGCCTTGGCGAGTGCCTCCTCGTCGCGCATGTCTCCCACGGCGACCTGTGCGCCCAGCTCCGCGAAGCGCTCGCCGCGGGCCGCGTCACGTACCAGCACCCGCACCTGCTCGCCCGGCTGCCGCTGGGCCAGCAGCCTCGGCACGAAGCGGCGTCCGACCTGTCCCGTCGTACCGGTCACCAAAGTCAGCATGATGTGCTCCTCACGCACTGTGTCACCTGTCGTTGACGACCAGCCTCGGCCGGTGCGGGAGCGATCGGGAGAGACCTCTTCATCAGGGGATCGGGAGTCCCTGGATAAGCCGGCCGGCCTCCTGCACCCTGAAGAGGTGAACCGAGGCGAAATCGCGGACTTCCTGCGCCGCACCCGCGCCCGCCTGGACCCCTCCGACGTGGGCCTCACGGCGGGAGCCCGCCGCCGTACGCCGGGGCTGCGCCGTGAGGAGGTGGCCCAGCTGGCCGGCATGTCCGTGGACTACTACACGCGGCTGGAACAGTCCCGGGGCCCGCGCCCGTCCCGCCAGATGCTCACCGCGCTGGCCCGCGCCCTGCGCCTGACGGAGGACGAACGCGACCACCTCTTCCACCTCACCGGTGAACAGCCGCCGCGCCGGGAGGCGACCAGCACGCACGTGCGCCCGGCTCTGCTCCTGATGCTGGACCGGCTGCACGACACCCCGGCCATGGTGGCGACCGACTGCGGCGAGGTCCTGGCCCAGAACGCGCTGTCGCGGGCGCTGAGCGGAGACGTCCTCGCCCGCCCGCCCCGGGGACGCAACATGATCCGCCGCTTCTTCCTGGACCCGGCAACCCGGGAACTGTTCCCACCCGAGGACCGCCCCGTGCGTGCCCGCGAGCAGGTCGCCGGCCTGCGAGCGGTGGCCTCGGCACGCCCCACGGACCCCGAACCCGCCGCACTCGTGGCCGAACTGCACGCCGCGAGCGAGGAGTTCGCCCACCTCTGGGACGAGCACCAGGTCGCCGTACGCCGCGCCGCCACGAAACGCTTTCGGCACCCTGCGATCGGCATCCTCGAACTCGACTGCGAGGTCCTCGTCAACTCCGACCACAACCAGCAGCTCGTCATCCACACGGCCCGCCCCGGCACGGAGTCGCACCAGCGCTTGCAGCTGCTGCGGGTGGTCGGCTTGCAGGACCTTACGCCGACGAGTTCGTGAAGTGCGTGCCGTCCATTGAGGTTGAACCCGTGGTGTCGTGCTGTAGCCCAGGTGGGTCTGAAGTGACAGGCCGGTCTCGGCGAGGCAGCCATCCATGAGGTCGCTGCGGTACTGAATATGCCGTAGGCCGCGTCGGATGCGCTGGGTGGGGTGTTCGGGGGTGCTGAAGGCGACGTTGGAGAGCCGGCCGCGTCGAAGGAGGGACCAGATCCCTTCGACGGGGTTGAGTTCGGGCGCGCAGGGCGGGAGGCAGTGGATGGTCTGCCAGTGAAATCGGCTGCGGTGGTCTGGCAGAGGTCGGCCTCGTCAATGCCCGAGACTTCGCGTCACGAACGTCATGTGCTGAACGTTTCCCTGCCTGTTCCAAGTGGAGTGGTTCCCTGCGCTCTCGACGCCCCGGACCCGGTCACAGAGCCACTCCTCGCCGGCACTCGCCGCCGCTCCACGGAAGTCACCGAGACGGGTGAGGCACTTGGCGGCCTCCCGGTTGGCGTCCTCGTACTGCCTGCCGTGCGGCACCTTGGACAGGTGGGAGTTCACATCTGGACCATGTTCCGTTTCAAGGGGTTGGAGTACCAGCGCGTGATCACCGCCGGGGTCAGCGACGGTCTCGGCCCGCGCGAGCAGGTCAACCAGTTGCGCCAGGTGGACCCCGCCCGCTACCGGGGGGGGGAGCTCCAGCGGGCACGATCCCTACTGTTCGTTGCGGTGACCCGGGCACGCGACAGCCTCAACGCCTTCTGGCATGGCACCCCGAGCCCATTCCTGCCGTCTGCCGTGAACGGCGAGGCAGGAACGGCGTATCTGTCCTGTCCCCGGAGCTCCGGGCGACGGCCATAAACGTACGAGATCAAGCCAGTTCAGTGTCATCTGCGTTGCGCCTGCAACGCGAGGTACGGAAGAATGTTCGACGAACTGTGAGTCACACGTGACGTGTGAGTACGCTGCAGTGATCGCGCAGCGCCACTGCGCAACACGCTTACGGGGGTAGGGGTATGAAGTTCGACATGGGGTCGACGACCCTGTCGGAGCTCGGGAAGAGCACCGTCGGCTCGAGTGAGGATCTGGGCACGCTGATCACGTGGCTGATCCAGGCGGCGGAGCCGTTGGAGGGGAAGTTCAACGGGGCGGGCAAGGCCGCGTTCGACGCCTTCAAGCTCAACGCCGACGAGATCACGGCCGCGCTGAACGGCTCGCTGAGTGCGATCCTGGGCGGCCAGTCCGGCATGGACACCGCGTTCGGGACCGGTGACGTGGAGCTGGAGGACAACGCCCATCAGAACATGGGTTCCGCCAACTTCGACGCGGCTCGCTTCGGCGCGCGGTAGCCACGACGGCGCGCATGCGCCGGCCCGTCATCCCGAAGTCACCTTCACCATCACCGTTTTCAGGGGGAATCCGACCATGGGTCAGAACCAGGACCGCCGTTCGTACGACACCGGCGCTTCCGGTGAGGTGCAGATCAGCCTGCACTCTGTCATCGGGCAGTTGGAGCGGGTCCTGAGCGACCGCGACCGCGCGGTGAAGGCCGCGATGGCCGACTTCACCGCAGACGGAGTCGCCGACGAGTACCACGGCAAGGAGACGCGCTGGCACCGCGCCGCCGGTGAGGTCCGCGAGATCATCCGCCTGGTGCGCACGACGATGGAGCAGAACGACGGGACCGCGCAGACGACCCTGGCCAAGGCACGGGCGGCCGTGGACAACATCGGCTGACGCCGAGCAGTAGCAGGGGGAAGGGAACGGGGGCTGACGCATGCCTGCGTGGGACATCTCTCCGTCCGGGGTCCAAGGTGTGGTCTCGAAGGTGGGCGACGTCATGAAGGTCCTGGACGAGATCGTCCAGGCGTACTCGGGTGACGTGCAGGGCGCGGCCACCTCGGCCGGGACGCTCGCTCCCGGCGGGACGGGTGGCGAGCACAAGGGGCAGACCGGGTTGGTCGCCGCAGCGCTCGCGGAGTTCATGGAAGGCACCGCCGACGAGCTGAAGTTCATCGGCGAGCGCATCGGCAAGACGGTGGGCGGCGCGGTGGAGGCCACGGTGGCGTACCGGGACGGTGACCTGGAAATGGCCGCGGAAGTGCAGCAGCGGGCAGCCGGACTCATCCGGCCCGACATGCCGGGCGGCTGGAAGGCAGGCCGCCTGTGATCAAGCCGGAGTCCATTCCGCTGTTCACCGGCGATCTCGGCCGGCTGGAGCAGCACACGGACGCCCTGCGGAAAGAAGCCGACGGCATCCGCCAGGCCGGCGGGGAGGCCCATCGGCAGTTCCAAGGCCTGTCGGCCTTCTACCAGGCACCGGAGGCAGAAGACCTCTTCGCCTCCACCAAGCCGGTGAGCGATGCCGCCGACCGTTTCGGGGACAAGGTCGCCACGGTGGCCGACGCACTGCGGACGTACGCGGCCGAAGTCGCGCCGATCGCCAAGCGGTTGGAACACTTGCAGACCCAGGCGGCCACATTCGCCGCGGGGCTGAAGACCGACAGCGGGGCGTTCGACGAGAACTGGACCGATGACGCGGACAAGGTCTCGGAGCACCAGGCTCTGATGCATGACGTGAACGTCGCACAGGCTGCGTTCGCCGCTGCCGAGATCACCTGCAACAACAAGATCACGGCACTGGTCGGCGGCACCCAGTACGTGATGAACACCGGCGCGAAGCAGTTCGTGCCCCGCGGCGCGGAGCTCTACGGCTACAGCGCCGAGGTGCTGGACCAGGCGAAGGAACTCCCCTGGGGCACGCCGGTCACCCAGTCGCACGACTGGTGGGACCCCGACGACCTCGGCTACTACGCCAAGAGCTTCTTCTGGGACGGCATCGTCGTCGACAACGTCTGGGGCACCATCGACGGCCTCGCAACCCTGGCCGGCTTCCACGGCTCGGACAGCGCGGGCCAGGCCTGGGAAGGCCTGGCCCGGGCCATCGTCGGAGCAGAGACCTATCTCATGGAGTCCGGCAGCCAGAAGCCCACAGGGATCTTCGCGTCCGACTTCGCACAGGAGAGCAAGGGATACGCCAAAGAGTTCGCCAAGGGCTTCGTCGCCTGGGACATGTGGGAGGAGAACCCCTCCCGCGCGGCAGCCACCGTCGTCTTCAACGGACTCACCCTCGGCGCCGGCCCGCTCAAGATCGCATCCGCCGGCAAGGCAGGCACCGCCGCCAAGGTCGCCACCACGGTCGCGAAGGTCGGCGACGTGATCGACCCGGTCGGCGCCGCGGTCAAGGTGACCGGGCACGCCGTACCGAGAATCGCCGAGGTCGCGGCGAACCTGCGCGGAGTGAACGACATCCCCGACCTGACCGCCCGGCACAGCGTCCTGGAACTCTCCGATGGTTCCAAGCTCGTCATCGAGAACGGCGAGTTCATCGCGTACGACAAACACGGCGACGTCGTCAGCGACGCACCGAAGGCGGAACGTTCATCCACGACCGGGGACACACCGGAGGAGTTGGCGGGACGAGAGCGAGAACTTGCAGGGGTTGGCGGCAGGTCACAGTCGCCGCAGGCATCCACGCACACAGGCGGCGGAACCGCTGGAACAACAGCCGATACCGGTGGCAGCGTTCGAGGACACACCTCGCATGCATCGTCGCCCAGCCAAGGAACAGGCGATGCCAACGGGTCGGGTAGCGGCCACGAGTCGTCGAGATCTGCCGCGAGGCCAGGCGGCTCGGATCACAATTCCGGAGGAACAAATTCCGCCGGAGACCGGGAACTCTCCGCCGAGGAACGAAAGCGCATCCGGGACGAGCATATTGGGAAGGCCAACAACGACCCGGCCTGGCGCGAGGAACACTATGACGCTCTCGACCGGCGCAAGGACGCCTCAAGGATCGTTGACGGTGTCGAGTTGCCCATCCTCGCCAGGGACGCGAACGGCAAGCTGGTGTCCAAGTACGACCTGCCGAGCGGGCCATCGGATGTCAAGTATGGGCGCACACCGCTGGGGCCGGACTCGGCCGACCCCGTGCATCGTCCCGAACTCGACAGGCTGGCGAAAGACCGCAAGGTGGCAGGGCACCTCACCGATGCGTCAAAGGCAGTCGAGGAAGCCCCCACACCTGAAGCGCACGAGGCCCTCAAAAGAGCACAGGAGGCATACGCCGAGCAGCTCGGCGACGTGCCCAACAACAGCAAGATATCCGAGAAGCTGGGCGAGAAGTCCGCTGAGCTGCACGTGGTCCCGCATGAGTTCCCAGGTGCCGAGTGGGTACCGCTTCCAAAGACGCCCAACGGCGCCGACATGTTCGACCAGGTGTACAAGCTCGGCGATGACGGCGGCTATGTGATCGTAGAAGCGAAGGCACCCTCGGCGGACCTCGGTTGGCGCAGAGGAGCGGGCCCCTACGAGGGCATGTTGGTCAAACAGGGCACCAAGGAGTATTTCTACACGATTCTTGAGAAGATGTGGGCGCGAGGCGGGAAGGATGCCGAGATCGCCAACGCTCTCGAGGACGCCCTGGAGGCCGAAAAGCTGCAGTACGTCCTGGTGAAGGTGAATGAGAACACGGGGTCCTACGCTGGTGCTGTGATGGAATACTTCAAGATCCGTTAGAGGAGGGGTTCAGTGGTCACGAGCGTTCCGCGTCATGACTTCCGCACGGACAACGCGGCCGAGGCCATGGCGCCGCTCATCGATGGGACGCGTCGAGTTCTCGACCGACTGGAAAGGTCGGAGATCTCCCGCCACCGGGCGCTGAGCAGCACCCTGACCATGGCGAAGTGGCGCTGCCTGACGGATCCCGAAGCAGCGAAACTGGAGACATGGGAGGCCTGGGTCACAGCGATGCAGGTCGGTTGTGCTCTGTTCGACTCAGCCACAGCCGCCGAGGGACCCGTACCGTGCCGGATCGGGAGCGCAGACGAGGTGAGGAACCTGCCTGCGACGGGGCCGACGCCTTATACCCATGCGGGGGCATGGCTCACGTCGGTCTATCTGGCGACGATCTGCCGCGAGAACGACCGTCTCGATCGCCTGATGCGGGTACCTGTGTCGTTTCTGCGTGACTCCGTTCCCGAGGGAGCGGCTTTCGATGACTACGTCTACGACTGGGTAGAGACACTCCAGAGCTACTGGGCCGGTCGAGCCACGGATATGTGGGACAAGCTGGTAGCGGCGGTCAAAGGCACCGATCCCGAGCGGGAGGGCGTCCTTGACAAGGAAATGATACTGAAGATCCTTTATCCGCCGCTCGAACTCTTCCATCGCTTCCAACTGCGGGAATCCGATCAGTTCAACAGCGCACTGGTCGCCGCCGTCACCGGGCACAAGCAGTACTGGTCCGGCGACGAGGCGCGTGTCCTGAGCGGGGACGGCCTGGTGGCCCTCGCTCCCCTCGCTCTGGCCTGTATGGCTTACGACAACGAATTCCCCATCGAAGTCGAGTCCGAGTACTTGCCCGAGCATCTGCTGAGGCGTTCATGGGTCGGCGAGTTCGAGACGTGATCCACGTTCTCCGCGAGACGGGCGACCGAAGACCGTGACGGCTCATGACTACGACAACCAACTGCTGGAGTCGGTGTCCGTCCGCCGATGGCGCATTCGGGACGCCCCGCCCTTCTTCGCCTGCACCCCGGGCCCGAGAGGCGCTCCGGATCTCCTGGCACGGGCAGCGCAGCACGTTTCTCGGCACGGTCGAGGCAAAGTTCCTGTCCATAAGCTCAGTTGGAGCTTATGATCGCCAACAAGGCGGGGTCGTAGCATAGAGGCAGTGCGCCGCGACATCATCTCGGAGGACGTCGGTTCGAATCCGACCGCCCCGCCCCTCCCACAGTGATGGTCGCCGACCTGAACCCGCACGATCGTCCGGATGCTTGCGGGCGCGGAACTCGCCCTGTGCCTCCCCTCGCAGGCCGGTGACGGTGACGGCACATGACTCGGCGGCCCACCAGAAAGAGCGTGAAACGTCACTTGGACGTGAAGCGAAACGTCCGAACGATGCCGCCCGATGCGGAAGCCGCTGCCGTTCTGCGGGAGTGGGTCGATGAAGAGGACTCCCTTCTTGACGCTTCGGCGCTGGATCTGTCCCGGGCGGACCTGTCAGGTGCGGACCTCGCCATGGCGCTCATGACGCAGGCGGTCCTCCGAAGCGCCAGACTCCTCGGCACAGACCTGTACAGGGCCCATCTGGAAGGCGCTGTCCTCGATGAAGCCGACCTCTCCCGCGCGTCGCTGGTCAAGGCTGAACTCGATGATGCCTCCCTGCGTGGTGCCACTCTGGATGAAGCAGACCTGGGGAGCACCAGCCTCTACGCAGTCGATGCCCGGTCGGCCCGCTTCCGGGCGGCGAAGCTCCATGGCGCTTCACTGATCGACGTCAGGCTGGAGGGTGCTGATCTCACCAACGCGGCAGTACGTGAGACGTCCGTGAAGGCGGTGCTCGACGAGCACACCGTCGTACGAGGGCTCTCCGGCACACTCTTCGGCCCGGCGGTCATCGACCATGGCGGCGAGCAATACGAGTTGAGCGGGCCGGACCTTGAGCAGTGGCTGAACAGCCGCGGGGCGACAGTACGGGTTCTCGGCCCACGCTCTGGTGACATCACCTACTACGCCAAGTTCATTGAGGGGTACTCGCGCAGCAATCCTCAGGGCATCGTCAGACGCCGCTTGGTGAACGGCGTAGCGCATGACGAGGCGTTCACCAGGAATCTGCGCTGGGAACCGACCGAGTACCTTCGGCGCTACGCACTGGGGCACAACGAAGTCGACCATGTGCAGATCACCGAAGCGGAAGCGGTCGCGTTCATCGAAGGACTCAAGGGCGGCAATTGAGGGGCCACGAAGTTTCCGGACAGGCACCCAATAGGGTTGTCCTGGACAAGGAAACGAGGAAGAAGTGGCGCCACCCAGTAAGTACTCGCCGG
>NZ_JBEXSH010000369.1:0-8332 GCF_040613555.1 Streptomyces sp. NPDC006265 | reverse complement strand
GTGCCCGGCACACTCCCCGCTCCCCTCAACGTTCCACGCTCCGAGTCAGCGGTTGACGGACTGGATCTCCTGGACCGGCACTTCTGTGGTCGGGGACAACTCAAGTGAACCCACGCTATCGGTGAGTGAAGGCAGGGCGTTGTCGGCGGCTTCGTCCCCGCAGGTCAGCCCAGCCTCTTCGTCAGCATGTACTCCGTGATGCCCGGCGGATAGTCCGGCACCACGCACACCACCTCGTACCCCTGCTTCTCGTAGAACCGCGGGGCCTGGAAGTCCCAGGTCTCCAGGCGGGCCGAGCGGCAGCCGCGGGAGGTTGTCGCGATGTGTTCCGCCTGCGCGAGCAACCGCGCGCCCAGGCCCCTGCCGCGGTGGCGTTCGTCGACCCAGAGGTAGGTCACGTGGAGCCAGGTCGCCCAGGTGTGGCCGACCAGGCCGCCGGCGAGGGTGTCGTCCCGGTCGTTCACAGCCCACACATGCAAGGGGGCGTCCCTTTCGTCCGGTGTTCCGCGCAGGGCGCGCAGGATCGGAGAGGCGGCTGTGTTCGTGTCCCGCAGGCGTGTGCGGAGCAGATCACGTCGGGCCTTGTCGACTTCTGTCTCAAGACGGAACATGCGGCACACCATAAACGCGTCGGACAGTCAGTTCTGCAAATAACCTTCCGCTCCGGGCCCCCGTCCGTACCCTGATGAACAGCACCGGTGGGGGCCGGTGCCGCTCAGGGGGGCGAGACAGCCGGGTACGACGCCCGGGGTGGGGGTAGCGGTACTGCACGGCGGCGGCCGTGCGGCTGCGGCGACCCGAACAGGCTGCTGCGGCGAGGACCGATGGTCGGACGCAGCAGATCCGGACACTCCGGCGTCGTACCCGCGCGGTGTCATCCTCCGACGATGGGGTAGCCCCTGCTCTTCGGGAGCTCGGGGAAGGGGGTTTCGTGGTTCGCATCCGTGTCCTGGTCGTCGACGACCATCGCATCTTCGCCGAGTCACTCGCGGCGGCCCTGGCGGCCGAGCCGGACGTCGACGTCTCCGCGGCCGGCAGTGGTCCGGCCGCGCTGCGCAGCCTGGAGCGGGCGGTCGCCGAGGGGCGGCGTTTCGACGTGCTGCTCGTGGACGCCGACCTGGGCGGCAAGGTGCCGGGCGCCCGCCCGGCCGTACCCGTGCAGGAGGGCAACGCGGACGGACTCGTCGACGGGATCTCCCTCGTCACGGGCGTGCGCTCCGCGCAGCCGCACGTACGGATCGTCGTGCTCGCCGAGAAGGACGATCCGCGGCGGGCGGCGCTCGCCCTGCAGGCCGGCGCCTGCGGATGGGTGGCGAAGGACTGCTCGCTGTCCCGGCTGCTCACGGTCATCCGGGGCGTGCTGCGCGACGAGACGCACCTGCCGCCCGCGCTGCTGACGGGCGTGCTGCGGGAGCTCACCGCCGCCCGCAAGCACCGCACCGAGAGCGAGCGGCTCGTCGAGTCCCTCACTCCGCGTGAGCGGGAAGTGCTGCGGTGCATGGTCGCGGGGCTGGGGCGCAAGGCTGTCGCCGAGCGCCTGTATCTGTCGCCGCACACCGTGCGGACCCATATGCAGAACGTGCTCGGCAAGCTCGGCGTGCATTCCACCCTCGCCGCCGTCGCCCTCGCGCGGCGCGCCGGGGTCGGTCCCGTGGACCTAGCCGGGGATGTTGTCGAACGGGGCGGTCAGCTGGCGTAGCAGCCCCGCCAGTTCGCCGCGCTGGGCCCGGGAGAGCTCCGCGAGGATCGCACGCTCCTGGTCCAGCAGACCCGCCAGGGCCTGGTCCGCGCGGTCCCGGCCCTCGTCCGTCAGCCGGACCAGGACGCCTCGGCGGTCACTGGGGTCGGGGAGCCGTTCCACCAGGCTCTTCTTGGCCAGGCGGTCGATGCGGTTGGTCATCGTGCCCGAGGTGACGAGCGTCTGGGTGAGGAGCTGCCCCGGCGAGAGCTGGTACGGCGTGCCCGCGCGGCGCAGGGCCGTCAGGACGTCGAACTCCCACGGCTCCAGATGGTGCTCCGAGAACGCCAGCCGCCGCGCCCGGTCCAGATGCCGGGCCAGTCGGCTCACGCGGCTGAGCACCTCGAGCGGTTCCACGTCGAGGTCCGGGCGCTCCCGGCGCCACGCTGCGACCAGCCGATCGACCTCGTCCTCCATGACGATCAGTGTAGTGGTTGTGTCGACGTAGAGTCTCTTGACGTCAAGTGTCTTGACATCGAGATAATTTGGGGATCACGCTGGGTGTGCGTCCCGCACGGTCACCACCAGGACACCAGGAGGAACCATGCCCGCAGCCACCCCCACCTGGGACCCCACCCAGTACCTCCGGCACGCCGGCCACCGCGCCCGCCCCTTCACCGACCTCCTCGCCCGCGTCCCCGACCTGCCCTCGCGACCACCCGCGGACCCTGTCCGCATCGCCGACCTCGGCTGCGGCCCCGGCAACGTCACCACGCTGCTCGCCGCCCGCTGGCCCACCGCCCGGATCACCGGCTACGACAACTCGCCGGAGATGCTCGACAAGGCCCACGTCGACCACGAGGGGCCGACCTCGGGCGGCGGGCGTCTCGACTTCGGCCACGCCGACGTACGGACGTGGACGCCGGACGAGCCCCACGACCTGATCGTCAGCAACGCCACGCTCCAGTGGGTGCCCGGGCACGCCGAGCGGTTCGCGGACTGGGTGGCAGGGCTGAAACCCGGCGGAACCCTCGCCTTCCAGGTGCCGGGCAACTTCGACGCTCCCAGCCACCGGCTCATGCGCGAACTCGCCGGTTCACCGCGCTGGCGTGACCGGCTCACCGACACCCTGCGCCACGCCGACGCCGTCCTCACCCCCGAGGCCTACCTGGAGCGGCTGACGTCCCTCGGCTGCGCGGCCGACGTGTGGGAGACGACGTACCTCCACCTGCTCCAGGGCGAGGACCCGGTGCTCGACTGGGTGAAGGGTACCGGCCTGCGGCCCGTGCTGACCGCGCTCGCCGACGACCCCGACGCGCGGGAGGAGTTCGTCACCGAGTACCGTGCGGTGCTGCGCGAGGCGTATCCGGCAGGACCGCACGGCACGCCGTTCCCGTTCCGCCGGGTGTTCGCCGTCGCCCGGACGGAGGGCTGATGATCACCGCCCTCGACCACGTCCAGCTCGCCGCCCCGCCCGGCAGCGAGGAGCGGCTGTGGGCGTACTACGTCGACCTCCTCGGAATGACCGAGGTGGCGAAACCGCCCGAGCTCGCCCGACGGGGCGGGTGCTGGTTCCGGGCCGGGGCGGTGCAGCTGCACCTGGGGATCGAGGAGGACTTCCGGGCGGCGCGCAAGGCCCACCCCGGACTGCGGGTGACGGGCATCGACGCCTACGCCGCCCGGCTGGAGGCCGGCGGGGCGTCCGTCGTGTGGGACTCCGCCCTGCCCGGGCACCAGCGGTTCTACGCGCAGGACCCGGTCGGCAACCGCCTGGAATTCCTCGAACCCGTCTAGGACGGACCTGTCCTTCAGGCCTTGCGGCGCCCTATCAGGTGCGGCTTGGCCTCTATCCCGTCCAGACCGTGCCACGCCAGGTTCACCAGGTGCGCGGCCACCTCGGCTTTCTTCGGCCTGCGGACGTCCAGCCACCACTGGCCGGTCAGGGCGACCATGCCGACCAGCGCCTGGGCGTACAGCGGGGCCAGCTTGGGGTCGAAGCCGCGGCTCTTGAACTCGCGGCCCAGGATGTCCTCCACCTGCGTGGCGATGTCCGAGATCAGCGAGGCGAAGGTGCCCGTCGACTGGGGGATGGGGGAGTCGCGGACCAGGATGCGGAAACCGTCCGTGTACTCCTCGATGTAGTCCAGGAGGGCGAACGCCGCCTGCTCGCACAGTTCGCGGGGGTGACCGGCGGTGAGGGAGCTGGTCACCATGTCCAGCAGGCGCCGCATCTCACGGTCCACCACGACCGCGTACAGCCCTTCCTTGCCGCCGAAGTGTTCGTACACCACCGGCTTGGAGACCCCGGCCTTCGCCGCGATCTCCTCCACCGAGGTGCCCTCGAAACCCTTCGCCGCGAAGAGCGTGCGACCGATCTCCAGCAGCTGCTGACGGCGCTCGGCACCGGTCATCCGGGTGCGACGCGCTCGCCGCGGCTTGTCGTTGCTGGGGGTGCTGCTCGAGTCGGTCGCCACAGCGCCCATCATGCCGCCTCGACGGGCTCCTTCCCGCGCGGGGAGCCGCCTTCCCCGGTGTTACGGCGCGAATCGATACGGGAGCGTGACGGCCACCGCACGTCGTACGCCCAGCCCGCCATCTCGAACCAGCGGATCAGCCGGGCGGACGAATCCAGCTGCCCGCGCATCACGCCGTGCCGGGCGGACGTGGGGTCGGCGTGGTGCAGGTTGTGCCAGGACTCACCGCAGGACAGCACCGCCAGCCACCACACGTTGCCCGAGCGGTCACGCGACTTGAAGGGGCGCTTGCCGACCGCGTGGCAGATCGAGTTGATCGACCAGGTCACATGGTGCAGCAGGGCCACCCGCACGAGCGAACCCCAGAAGAACCCGGTGAACGCGCCCCACCAGGACATCGTGACCAGACCACCGATCAGCGGCGGCAGGCCCAGCGACACCAGCGTCCACAGGACGAACTGGCGCGAGATGTTGCGGAGCGTCTTGTCCCTGATCAGGTCCGGAGCGTACTTCTCCTGCGACGTCTGCTCCTCGTCGAACATCCATCCGATGTGCGCCCACCAGAGGCCCTTCATCAGGGCCGGAAGGGTCTCACCGAACCGCCACGGCGAATGCGGGTCGCCCTCCGCGTCGGAGAACTTGTGATGCTTGCGGTGATCGGCCACCCAGCGCACCAGCGGACCCTCGACCGCCATCGACCCCGCGATCGCCAGGGCGATCTTCAACGGCCGCTTGGCCTTGAACGAACCATGCGTGAAGTGACGGTGGAAGCCGATCGTGATGCCGTGGCACCCCAGGTAGTAGAAGAAGACCAGCAGACCGAGGTCCAGCCAGCTCACCCCCCAGCCCCACGCCAGCGGCACAGCCGCCAACAGCGCGACGAACGGGACGGTGATGAAGAGGAGCAGGGCGATCTGCTCGATGGACCGCTTCTTCTCGCCGCCGAGCGTGGCGGAAGCGGCGTCGGTGGCCTGACCGGGCGCCTTCGGGGCATCCTCGATCACGTCGGAACTACTGGTCATACGCGTCCCCTGGGGGGTATGTGGATGGAGAACGAGTGACCGGGGCACGCGAACCGTGACCTGCTTCCTACGGTTCCGTAACCTACGGCATCGTAAGTATGGCAGTGCATCGCCCGGCGGCAAGAGCCCGCGAACCAGCGCGTCCCGGCCGACACCTATCCTGGAGTCGGTCGGACAGCGCGGTCCGCTCTGATTTCTTCCCGGATGTCCGGACCGTATGCGGCGCCCCGCCGCGCGAGACGCCGTCCGGGTTCCCCTCCCAGACGAGCTTCAACACTGCAAGGAGCCGCACCTGTGAGCAGTGCCGACGACCAGACCACGACGACGAGCAGCGAGCTGCGTGCCGACATCCGCCGACTGGGCGACCTGCTCGGCGAGACCCTCGTCCGCCAAGAGGGCCCCGAGCTGCTGGAACTCGTCGAGAAGGTCCGCCGCCTCACCCGCGAGGACGGCGAGGCCGCCGCCGAGCTGCTGCGCGGCACCGAACTCGACACCGCGGCCAAGCTGGTCCGCGCCTTCTCCACCTACTTCCACCTGGCCAACGTCACCGAGCAGGTCCACCGCGGCCGTGAGCTGCGCGCCCGCCGCGCCGCCGAAGGCGGACTCCTCGCCCGTACGGCCGACCGGCTCAAGGACGCCGACCCCGAGCACCTGCGCGAGACGGTCGCCAACCTCAACGTCCGACCCGTCTTCACGGCCCACCCCACCGAGGCCGCACGCCGCTCGGTCCTCAACAAGCTCCGGCGCATCGCCGCACTCCTGGAGACCCCGGTCATCGAGTCCGACCGGCGCCGCCTGGACACCCGACTGGCCGAGAACATCGACCTCGTCTGGCAGACCGACGAGCTGCGCGTCGTACGCCCCGAGCCCGCCGACGAGGCCCGCAACGCCATCTACTACCTCGACGAGCTGCACGCGGGCGCCGTCGGCGACGTCCTGGAGGACCTCACCGCCGAGCTGGAGCGGGCCGGCGTCAAGCTCCCCGACGACACCCGCCCCCTCACCTTCGGCACCTGGATCGGCGGCGACCGCGACGGCAACCCCAACGTCACCCCCCAGGTCACCTGGGACGTCCTGATCCTCCAGCACGAGCACGGCATCAACGACGCCCTGGAGACCATCGACGAACTCCGCGGCTTCCTCTCCAACTCCATCCGCTACGCCGGCGCCACCGAGGAACTGCTGACCTCCCTCCAGGCCGACCTGGACAACCTCCCCGAGATCAGCCCCCGCTACAAGCGCCTCAACGCCGAGGAGCCCTACCGGCTCAAGGCCACCTGCATCCGCCAGAAGCTGGAGAACACCAAGAAGCGCCTCGCCAAGGGCACCGCCCACCGCGACGGCCGCGACTACCTCGGCACCGGCGAACTCCTCGACGACCTGCGGATCATCCAGCGCTCCCTGCGCGAGCACCGCGGCGGCCTCTTCGCCGACGGCCGCCTCGCCCGCACCATCCGCACCCTCGCCGCCTTCGGCCTCCAGCTCGCCACCATGGACGTCCGCGAACACGCCGACGCCCACCACCACGCCCTCGGCCAGCTCTTCGACCGGCTCGGCGAGGAATCCTGGCGCTACGCCGACATGCCCCGCGACTACCGCGCCAAGCTCCTCGCCAAGGAGCTCCGCTCCCGCAGGCCGCTCGGACCCACCCCGGCCCCCGTCGACGCCCCCGGCGAGAAGACCTTCGGAGTCTTCGGCACCGTCAAGCGCGCCCTGGAGGTCTTCGGACCCGAGGTCATCGAGTCCTACATCATCTCCATGTGCCAGGGCGCCGACGACGTCTTCGCCGCCGCCGTCCTCGCCCGCGAAGCCGGCCTGATCGACCTCCACGCCGGCTGGGCCAAGATCGGCATCGTGCCGCTGCTCGAGACCACCGACGAGCTCAAGGCCGCCGACACCATCCTCGAGGACATGCTCTCCGACCCGTCCTACCGGCGCCTCGTCGCGCTGAGGGGCGACGTCCAGGAGGTCATGCTCGGCTACTCCGACTCCTCCAAGTTCGGCGGCATCACCACCAGCCAGTGGGAGATCCACCGCGCCCAGCGCCGCCTGCGCGACGTCGCCCACCGCTACGGCGTACGCCTGCGCCTCTTCCACGGCCGCGGCGGCACCGTCGGCCGCGGCGGCGGCCCCACCCACGACGCCATCCTCGCCCAGCCCTGGGGCACCCTCGAAGGCGAGATCAAGGTCACCGAGCAGGGCGAGGTCATCTCCGACAAGTACCTCATTCCGTCCCTCGCCCGGGAGAACCTCGAACTGACCGTCGCGGCCACCCTGCAGGCCTCCGCCCTGCACACCGCCCCGCGCCAGTCGGGCGAGGCCCTCGCCCGCTGGGACGCCGCGATGGACGTCGTGTCCGAGGCCGCCCACGCCGCCTACCGCCGCCTCGTCGAAGACCCCGACCTGCCGACGTACTTCCTCGCGTCGACACCGGTGGACCAGCTCGCCGACCTGCACCTGGGCTCCCGGCCCTCCCGCCGCCCCGGCTCCGGCGTCTCGCTCGACGGCCTGCGCGCCATCCCCTGGGTGTTCGGCTGGACCCAGTCCCGGCAGATCGTCCCCGGCTGGTTCGGCGTCGGCTCCGGCCTCAAGGCCCTGCGCGAGGCCGGCCTCGACACCGTCCTCGACGAGATGCACCAGCAGTGGCACTTCTTCCGCAACTTCATCTCCAACGTCGAGATGACCCTGGCCAAGACCGACCTGCGGATCGCCCAGCACTACGTCGACACCCTCGTCCCCGACGAGCTCCGCCACGTCTTCGACACCATCAAGACCGAACACGAACTCACCGTCCGCGAAGTCCTGCGCGTCACCGGCGAAAACGAACTCCTCGACGCCGAACCCGTCCTGAAGCAGACCTTCGCCATCCGCGACGCCTACCTCGACCCCATCTCCTACCTCCAGGTCGCCCTGCTCAAGCGGCAGCGCGACGCCGATCAGGCCGCCGAGCAGCCCGACCCGCTCCTCGCCCGCGCCCTCCTCCTCACCGTCAACGGCGTGGCGGCCGGCCTGCGCAACACCGGCTGACCCCCTCCGGACACGACCGTGCCCCCGAGCCCGTACGGCCGGTTCTACTGATCCCCGCAACACCCTGGAGTTCAGGGAGTTGCGGGGATCGTGGATTTTGAGGTGCTGAAGGCGAGGTTCTTCGAGGCGCT
>NZ_JBEXSH010000368.1:0-8342 GCF_040613555.1 Streptomyces sp. NPDC006265 | reverse complement strand
GTCTTCCCGATGGAGACCCGGGCCATGTCCATCGCGTTCTTCTACGCCATCGGCACGGCGGCCGGCGGCATCAGCGGCCCGCTGCTGTTCGCCAAGCTCACGGAAACCGGCGTCGTCGGCGACACGGTCCTCGCCTTCTCGATCGGCGCGACGCTGATGTGCCTGGCGGGCCTGGTCGCCGCACTCCTGGCGGTGAAGGCGGAACGCCGCTCCCTGGAGGACATCGCCGAGCCGCTGACGGCGGGGGAGAAGACGGCCGGGCCGGCGCCCGGCGGCGGGGGAGACGACGGCACGGGCGCCCAGGGGCCCAGGGCGGCGACGGCGTAGCGGGTGCTGTTGCGCGGCCTGCGGGCAGCGCGGCAGCCCCCTCCCCGGCACCGGGTGGGCGTACTGCCCCTGGCTGGGGCGGGCCGCTGTGCTGCTCCGGCTGTGGTCGGCCCGGAGCCGAAGGCTGCCGTGCCGGGCCGGCGGGGCGCGTCCAACTCATTGATTCTCCGGGAGCATTGAAGGTGGTGTCGAGGACGGTCGGATCCGTGCCCTCGGCTGCATCGGCGCCTTCAGCCCGAGGACCATGGTCGCGGACGTCGATCGCACAGCCGGCGAGGGGCGAAGCCGGCTGACGCGTGGGACGATCGGCCCCATGAGCGGTGGCTCGACACGGGAGATGACCGCACTGCGCGTTGTGGTCGTCGGTGATCGCTTCATCCCCGCCGGGTACTACGTCGACGCCCTGGCGGAGCTGGGCGGTCCCCGCGTCGGGCCGGTCCGCAGTGTCCACTGGCCGGGAACCAAGGCCGAGCAGCACGCGGCGCAGCAGACCATGGAGCGGCGTGGGCCCGAGGCCGTGCCGGTGCCCGGCGAGATCATGGACGCGGTGGGCGAGGCCGAGGTGCTGGCCGTGCACTTCGCGCCGGTGTCCCGGGAGGTGCTCCGGGCTGCTGCCCGGCTGCGGGCCGTCTGTGTCGCCCGCGCGGGACTGGAGAACGTCGACGTCGCCGCCGCGACCGCCCGCGGCGTGGCCGTCGTACCGGTGCCGGGCCGCAACGCCACGGCCGTGGCCGAACTGGCCATCGGACTGATGCTGGCGGAAGCGAGGGACATCACCCGCGCGGACGCCTCCGTCAAGGCCGGCGGATGGCGCAAGGACTTCGCCGGCCCGGGCCGGGAGATCGGCGGCAGCACGGTCGGCCTGATCGGACTGGGGCATGTGGGACGGGCCTTCGCCGAGCGGATACGGGGCTTCGGCGCCCGTCTGCTCGCGTACGATCCGTACGTGCCCGACGACGTGCATGCCCGCCACGGCGTCGTGCGGGCGAGTGAGCTGGACACCGTCTTCCGCGAGTCCGACGTCGTGCAGCTCTTCGCCCGGCTGACACCCGAGACCGAGCGTTTCGTCGGCGCACGGCACTTCGCGCTGATGAAGCCGACCGCGTACTTCGTGAACACCGCGCGCAGCCGCCTGGTGGACACCGAGGCCCTCTACAGGGCACTGGTGAACCGCCACATCGCCGGAGCGGGGCTCGACGTGCACGATCAGGAGCCCCTCGCGGCGGACAGCCCCTGGCGCTCGCTCGAGAACGTCACCATCACCACGCACTACGCCGGTGACACGACCACCACGACACTGCGTTCGGCGCGGCTCGTCGCCGAGGCCGTCACCGAACTCGCCGCGACCGGCCGATGCGCCGCGGCGGTCAACGCCCGCGAACTGGGGTGGGTGTGAACGGTGGCACGTGAACTGGTGCTCGGGCTCGACGCGGGACACACCGTGACCAAGGCCGTGCTGTTCGACGCCACCGGCCGGCCGGTGGCGCGGGGCGTCGGCACGGTACCGCTGAACACCCCGCGTCCCCGCTGGGTCGAGCGGGACATGGACCAGGTGTGGCGGACGGCGCGCGAGGCCATCGCGGCCTGCCTCGCCGACGCGGGCCCGGACGCGGCACGGGCCGTCTCAGCGGTGGGGCTGACCGGGCACGGCGACGGCCTGTACGCCGTCGACGAGCGGGGCCGACCGGTACGGGCCGCGATCGTGGCGATGGACACGCGGTCCGAGCCGGTCCTGAAGGAGTGGCGGGACACCCCGATGTGGTCCCGCGCCCTGGAGTTGTCGGGCACGGTCCCCTTCGCGGGTTCCCCGGCCGCCCTGCTGACCTGGCTCGCCCGCCACGAGCCGGACGTGCTTCGCGACGCACGGTGGCTGTTGTCCTGCAAGGACTGGCTGCGTCTGAGGCTGACGGGCGAGGTGGCCACCGATCCCACGGACGCCAGTGCCTCGTTCACCGACATGCGGCGGGGTGGTTACTCACCGGAGCTGCTCGACCTGTACGGCCTCGGCACCCTCGCCGGCAAGCTGCCGTCTGTCCTGGCCTGCGACGCGGTGAGCGGAACGGTCACCCGCGAGGTCGCTGCGCTCACCGGGCTCGCCGCCGGCACCCCCGTCGTCACGGGCGCCCATGACGTCGACGCCGCCGCGCTCGGGATCGGCGGCACGACGCCGGGCGAACTCTGCCTGATCGCCGGATCGTTCAGCATCAACCAGGTGATCAGTGAGCGCCCCGTCGTCGATCCGCGCTGGCAGGTCCGTCATTTCGTCCGCCCGGGGCAGTGGATGATCATGTCCACCTCGCCCGCGTCGGTGGCGAACCTGGAGTGGTTCCTGCGTATTACGGGCGCACCGGCCGTGCACCGGGAAGGCGTGCACGAGGCGATCGGCCAGGAGGTCGAGAGGCACCTGAACGGTCCGTCGGAGGTGCTGTTCCACCCGTTCCTCTACGGTTCCCCGCACCCGCGGCATACGTCCGGGACGTTCCTCGGTCTGCGCGGTTGGCACGGTCGCGGCCATCTGCTGCGGGCCCTGATGGAAGGCGTCGTTCTCAACCACCGCTGGCACGTCGACGCGCTCTGCTCGAAGCTGCCCGTCAGCGCGGCGGCGGCCCGGCTGACCGGCGGCGCGGCGCACAGCGAGGTGTGGAGCCAGATGTTCGCCGACGCTCTGCGGCGGCCGGTTGTGGTGGCCGACGTGGAGGAGAGCGCCGCCCGGGGAGCGGCCCTGCTCGCGGCCACCGCCGTCGGGCTGCTCGACGACGTGACGGCCTCGCGCGCCGCTGTCTCCGTCCTCAGGCGCCACGAGCCCCACGCCGACCGGGTCGCCGTGCTCGACGAGGCGTACGAGGTGTACCAGGAGGCGCTGGAGGCGCTCGGACCGGTCTGGGCCCGCCTCGCGGCGCCCGGGGGCACGGAATGAGTACGGGGCGTCTCCGGCCTACGGCGACCCCTCAGAGGCCTCTTAACATATTTTCTGAGGTTTAGTGGCGGAAAGTATTGCATAACATGCGGCGTGAGCGTAGACAAAGCGTACGAAGACTCTCGCGGCTCTTCCGAGTCCGTGGCCCGGTTCCCCCCGCCACCCGGCGAGGCATCACGCTCCCCTCAGCCCGAAAGCTCCGGTCATGTCCTCCCATACCGCCCCCCTGGTCCTTCCCGGACCCACAGCGCTGGGTGCACCGCACTGTTCCCAGAAGGCCCAGTTCACTCTCCCGGCACAGAAGGCGCTTGTCGGCTGCCTCCGTGCCGCCGCCGCTGACCTGCTCACGCGCTGGCGCCTCTCCGACGACGAACGGGACGCCGCCGTCCTGGTCGTGGGAGAGCTCGCCGCGAACGCGGCCGCGCACGGCCGCAGTGAGATGTCGCTGTGCCTGATCCTCGCCCCGGGCGGGCTGTGCATCGCCCTCAGTGATCGCGGGGAGCCCTCCCGGTCGCGAGAACCGTCCGCGGCCGACGACCCGGACGAGCATGGCCGCGGCCTCGACATCGTCCACGCGATAGCCGAGCGCGTCGACCTGCGGCACGACGGCCACGGGGCCTCCGTCGTGGCCTGGCTGGCCGTCCGGGCCGCCCTGCGCCGGGCTGCCTGACCCCTGCGGCACCGGCACCGACCGGGCCGCACGGGGCACGGCATCCGCCAGCTTCGCGAAGCGCTTCGGTGATAGATCCGAGAAGATTCTCTCGCAAAATATGTTAACAATAGCCCATATTCTGCTATTCATTCGGCCATCGATATCGCGCCCGACACCCCAGGGCCGCTTGGTACACCCCTCCCTCCCGGCCGAGCCTCAGTCGAGACGCAGGCGCTCCCACGACTGTTCGGGCGATGAACGGCACCGCCACGGGAGCCCCCTATGCCGCATCCCGATCCACCCGCACGAGAGGTCCCCCCCGTCATGCGATCAACCAGATACGCCCTCATCGCCGGCGCCGCCGTCATGGCCCTGCTCGCCACCGCCTGTACCGGAGCCGGGGCCGGCGGGTCCTCGGGCGGCGGCCAGAGCATCAACGTGCTGATGGTCGGAAACCCGCAGATGGAGGACGTCGCGAAGCTCACCGAGGACACCTTCACCAAGGACACCGGCATCAAGGTCAACTTCACGGTGCTCCCCGAGAACGAACTCCGTGACAAGGTCACCCAGGACATCGCCACCCAGGCCGGCCAGTACGACGTCGCCACCATCGGCGCCTACGAGGTGCCCATCTGGGAGAAGAACGGCTGGCTGCACGAACTCGGCTCCTACGCCGACAAGGACAAGAACTTCGACAAGGGCGACCTGCTCGAGCCGATGGTGCAGTCGATGTCCGGCTCGGACGGCAAGCTCTACGCCCTGCCGTTCTACGGCGAGTCGTCGTTCCTCATGTACCGCAAGGACGTCTTCGCCGCGAAGGGCCTGAAGATGCCCGAGCGCCCGACCTGGCAGCAGGTCGCCGACCTCGCCGCCAAGGCCGACGGGGCCGAGCCCGGGATGAAGGGCATCTGCCTGCGCGGTCTGCCCGGCTGGGGCGAACTCGGCGCGCCGCTGACGAGCATGGTCAACACCTTCGGCGGCACCTGGTTCACCAAGGACTGGAAGGCCCAGGTCAACAGCGGCGGCTTCAAGCAGGCCACCGAGTTCTACGTCGACCTGGTCCGCGAGCACGGTGAGGCGGGCGCACCGCAGGCCGGGTTCACCGAGTGCCTGAACGCGATGAGCCAGGGCAAGGTCGCCATGTGGTACGACGCGACCAGCGCGGCCGGCGCACTGGAGGACCCGAAGACCAGCAAGGCCGCCGGCAAGATCGGCTACGCGTACGCGCCCGTGGAGAAGACCGACAGCAGCGGCTGGCTGTGGGCCTGGTCGTGGGCGATGCCCAAGACCACCAAGAAGGCCGACGCCGCCTCGAAGTTCATGCTCTGGGCGTCCAGCAAGGAGTACGAGAAGCTCGTCGGCGAAAAGCTGGGCTGGTCGCGGGTGCCCGCCGGCAAGCGGGCCAGCACCTATGAGATCCCCGAGTACAAGAAGGCGGCCGCCGCCTTCGGCGACATCACCCTGAACTCCATCCAGCAGGCCGACCCGTCCGACCCCGGCACCCAGCCGCGGCCGACCGTGGGCATCCAGTTCGTCGCCATCCCCGAGTTCCAGGACCTCGGCACCAAGGTGACGCAGGAGATCTCCGCCGCCATCGCCGGCAAGACCAGCGTGGACAAGGCGCTCAACGACGGCCAGAAGCTCGCCGAAAACGTCGCCGAGAACTACAAGTAGGCCGCGTTGCTCCGGCCGGCCCCCGGCCGGCCGGGCGCCGACGGCGGAAGAAAGTCCATGACCACGCTCACCGATCCCCCCCGAGAAGACCATGCGGCCACCTGCCCACCGCCCGTCCAAACCCGCCGGCAGCCGCACGTGGCGGCGCCGCTTCCCGCTGCTGCCGGCCCTGATCTTCACGATCATCGTCACGCAGCTGCCGTTCGTCGCCACGCTCGTGATCTCCACCTACCAGTGGAACATCCTGCGGCCCGGTGACCGCCACTTCACCGGCCTGTCCAACTACACGTTCGTCTTCACCGACGAACGGCTGCGCCACGCGGTGCTCAACACCGTTGTGCTCACGGCGTCCGTGGTCGTCCTCAGCGTGCTCCTCGGACTGGGCCTGGCCCTGCTGCTCGACCGCCGCTTCCTCGGCCGGGGCCTGGCCCGCACCCTGCTCATCGCCCCGTTCCTGGTGATGCCGGTCGCCGCCGCGCTGCTGTGGAAGCACGCCCTCTACAACCCCGACTACGGGCTCCTCAACGGCACCCTGAACGCCGTGTACCAGCTGTTCGGCGCCGAGCACGGCCCCACGATCGACTGGGTGTCGAAGTTCCCCATGCCGGCCCTGGTGATCGCGCTGGTGTGGCAGTGGACGCCGTTCATGATGCTCATCCTGCTGGCCGGTCTGCAGGCCCAGCCCGGTGACGTCCTGGAGGCCGCCCGAGTCGACGGGGCCTCCGCCCTGCAGACGTTCCGGCACCTCACGCTGCCGCACCTGCGGCAGTACATCGAGCTGGGCGTCGTGCTCGGCTCCATCTTCGTGGTACAGACCTTCGACGCGGTCTTCACCATCACCCAGGGCGGGCCCGGCTCCCGGACCACCAATCTGCCCTACGAGATCTACCTGACCATGTTCCGCAAGTTCGAGTACGGCCAGGCCGCGGCCGCCGGTGTCGTCGTGGTGATCGGCTCGATCGTCATCGCCACGTTCGCCCTGCGGGTCGTCGCCTCCCTGTTCCGTGAGGAGGCGTCCCGATGAGCGCCCAGGCACATCCCCTCGTCGCACGGATGCGTCGCCGCCGCCCCAGGGCCGAGGATCCGGAGCAGACACCGCGGCTGTCCCCGCTGTGGACCTTCGTCGCGTGGCTGGCCACACTGGCCTTCTTCGCCCCGGTGGCCTGGATGGTGCTCACCGCCTTCCACCAGGAGGCCGACGCGGCGACCAACCCGCCCAGTCTGCTGGCGCCGCTCACCCTGGAGCAGTTCTCGCTCCTGCTGGAGCGTGACATCACCCCGTTCCTGCTCAACTCGGCCATGGCCAGCATTTTTTCGACCCTGCTGGTCCTCGTCCTGGCGGTCCCGGCGGCCTACGCGCTGTCCATCAAGCCGGTCGAGAAGTGGACCGACGTGATGTTCTTCTTCCTGTCGACGAAGTTCCTGCCGCTCATCGCGGCGCTGCTGCCGATCTACATGATCGTCAAGGACATCGGCATGCTGGACAACATCTGGACGCTCGTCCTCCTCTACACCTCGATGAACCTGCCGATCGCGGTGTGGATGATGCGCTCGTTCCTCGCCGAGGTGCCCAGGGAGATCCTGGAGGCCGCCGAGGTCGACGGCGCCGGACTGCCCACCGTGCTGCTGCGGATCGTCGCCCCGGTCGCCATGCCGGGACTCGCCGCCACCTCACTGATCTGCTTCATCTTCAGCTGGAACGAGTTCATGTTCGCCGTGAACCTCACGGCGACGCAGGCGTCCACCGCGCCGGTGTTCCTGGTGGGCTTCATCACCAACGAGGGCCTGTTCCTCGCCCGGCTGTGCGCGGCGGCCACACTCGTGTCGCTGCCGGTGCTCATCGCCGGCTGGGCCGCCCAGGACAAGCTGGTCCGCGGCCTGTCCCTGGGAGCCGTCAAGTGACAGCCGCCGTCAGCGTCGCTCAGGGCCGGATGAAGCTCCGGGCCGTCGACGACCCGGCCCCGGTCTCCGGCGACGGCCTCTCACCGGCGGCTTTCCGGGACGCGATCGCCCGCCGCCCGGCCGGCATCAGCCGCACGATCCAGATCCTCCAGCCCGCCCCCGCGTGAACGCCCGAACCGAACGGAACTCCGCCACCATGACCCAGCAGATCCGCCGTGTACTCGTCCGCTCCCTCGACGACATCACCCTCGAGCACGTGCACGCCCCCGTAGCCGGGGACGGCGAACTCCTGGTGCGCACCACGGTCGTCGGCGTCTGCGGCTCCGACACCCACGCGGCGGCCGGCCACCACCCCTTCATCGAACTTCCCTACCGCCCCGGCCACGAGGCGGTAGGCGTCGTCGCCGCGACCGGATGGGGAGCCGGGGAATTCGCCCCCGGGGACCGGGTGCTCATCGAACCCAACCTGTACTGCAGCCGGTGCCCCCAGTGCCGCTCGGGCCGCTACAACATCTGTCAGGAGCTGAAGGTCTTCGGCTGCCAGACGCCCGGCGCCATGGCGGACCTGTTCACCATCCCGGCCGGCCGGGTCCACCGCGTCCCGACGCACATGACCGACCTCCAGGCCGTCCTGGTCGAGCCCCTCGCCACCCCGGTGCACGCCGTGGCCAAGGCCGGCGATCTCACCGGCCGTACCGTCGCCGTCCTGGGCGCCGGGCCCATCGGGCTGCTCACCGTCGTGGCCGCCCGGCACGCGGGAGCCGCCCGGATCGCCGTCACCGACCTGCTGGACGGCACCCATCACCCGGCTCGGCGTCGCGGCGGGGCGGCCGGAAGCAGTGGTCGGACTGCACTTCTTCAACCCGGTCC
>NZ_JBEXSH010000367.1:0-8374 GCF_040613555.1 Streptomyces sp. NPDC006265 | reverse complement strand
ACCGCGACGTCGACCTGTCGAAGGTCATCGACCGTCCGGAGACGGGCGAGGGGCAAACCGGCGCCTGGCGAAGCTGGCCGCCGGGGAGGCCGACGCCCTGCTGCTCGCGGTCTCCGGCCTGGAGCGCATCGGCCGCGAGGACGTGATCACCGAGGTCCTCTCGACCGAGACGATGATGCCGCCCATCGGCGCGGGTGTGCTGGCGCTGCAGTGCCGCGAGGACGACGCCGCGCTGATCGACGCGGTGAGCGTTCTCGGCGACCCGGACACCCACCGGGAGACCACCGCCGAGCGCATGTTCCTGCATGTGCTCCAGGGGCACTGCAACAGCCCCATCGCCGGGTTCGCGCAGGTGGACCGCAGCGGCGAACTCTCCCTGCGGTCCTGCGTGTTCACCCTGGACGGCAAGACGCGGCTGAACGCCCACGAGTGGGCGGGCCGCCTCGACCCGGCCACGCTCGGCACCTCGGTCGCCGTGGCCCTGCTGCGTCAGGGTGCACGCGAGATCATCGACGGCATCCCGCACTGATCCCGCAACGCCCTGACGCGGGGTCAGGCGGTGCCTTCCTCCGCTTGGTCCCGCAGGAAGACGCTCACCTGGTGCGCCAGGCTGTCCCGCACCGGACCCTGCTGGGCCCCGGCAGGCCCCTCGTGCGCCCCGATGCCGCCCGCCCACAGCCGGCGTTCGGTCCACTCCTCCTCGACGCGCAACTGCACCTGGACGTCCACGAGGCTCAACGAGGCCTCCGCACCGGCCGCGTAGAGCACGGCGGTGGCCCGGCGCAGCGGATAGACGTCGAAGCCCTCGATGAACTGCGAGTTGCGCCAGTCGATGAAGGCGCTCTCCCCGTCCGGGCCGAGCCTGACGTCGATCTGGCCGTCCTCGAGATGGACGCCGAGATGGCGGCTGCCGCGGTTCTCGACCGTCACCCGGAGGCAGAAGTACGTCAGTCCGTCGGCGGCGTCGTCCCGGCCGCGGGGCGGCTCGGCCGGTTCCAGACGGTGGACGCGGACGCGCAGACCGGCATGCTCGTCGTACTCCTGCCAGTCCCCGACCACGTTCGGCTCGTACACGCTGCACCCTCTCGACCTCTGGAAGCTGCTTCCTATCTGTGGTCTCAGCGCACTGTCAAATGAGCAGAATGCGCTGTGGCCAGGCAGTTCATCCTTTTTGATCGGTGATCAAGCCGTGCCCAGCGGTTATCCGGAAACAGTCGGAGAAAGCGCTTGCCCCGGCGTGCCGCACATCACTTCCACGAGTGAAGATCAACGGGCCGGACGGCCCAGCAGGCCGAGGCCGCGGTGACGCCGAGCGCGGCGGCGACGAACAGCACCGCGAAGTCGGACACCAGATGGTGCGGGGTGCCGAGAAGGAGCCCGCGCAGGGCGTCCACCTCGTAGCCGAGCGGGTTGGAGTTGCTGACGCCCTGGAGCCACCCGGGCATCACGGACACCGGGTACAGGGCGGTGGAGCCGAAGAACAGCGGCAATGGTGATCGCCTGCCCGATACCCGTCAGGCGGTCGCGGCTGAGGACGATGCCGGCGATGGTCATCGACAGGCAGGAGAAGAAGGCCGAGCCGAGCACCACGATCGCGGCGACGGCGAGCAGCTTGAGCGGGTTCCAGGTCAGGGCCACACCGAGGACGGCTCGCCCTGCCGGACGGTGAGATCGAGTCCGTCCACGGCGTTGTGGTCGCCCAAGGCGTACGTGAGGCCGGTGCAGGCGACGGCGTCGGCCGGGGGTGAAGTGGTCCCGTCGGTCCCGGGCGGGGCGGTGTCGCGCGTCATGACTCCTCGGCCTCCTCGTGCAGGGGGCCGGCCAGCTTGCGCAGGGCCGGGATCGCCGCGTACAGCGCCCGGCGGTCCTGCTCGTCGAGGCGCGACACATGGCGGCGTACGAGTTCGGCGCGGCGCCGGCGCCACTCGCGCAGCCGCGTCTCGGCGGCGGGGGTGGGCAGCAGCCGGGCGGCCCGCCGGTCGGCCGGGTCGGTCTCGCGGACCAGGTAACCCGCCTTCGCCAGCTGGTTGACCAGGGTGGACACCGAGTTGGCCGCAAGACCGAGGCCCTTGGCCGCGTCGGAGATGCCGATGCCGGGCCGGGTCACGACCAGGCGGAGCAGCTCCACCTCGGCGCCGCGCAGCCGCGGGTCGGGCATCTGCCCCCGCAGGCGCCGCCCGATCAGCCGCTGGACGCCGACGAGCGCGTCGGCCAGCCCTTCGGGGAAGGTCTCCGGCTCCATGCGGCCGAGATTAGCTCTGCAACAGAGCTAATCGGCCCAGGGTGAAGTCAAGAGGCACTCGAAATGACCGCTGTCGCGAAAGCGCCCACGTCCCCCGAATGCCGTATTGTCTGAATTGTCAGTGCTTCGGACAGGAGGCACGCGCGTGGGGAGCCGGCCGCCCGGGCCCCGGTGCTTTTCCGTGAGGTCCGAGGCCGCGTTTCCCACGGTGTCTGTCCATACTCAGCACCTGCTCAGGGAGGTACGCACCATGCGTATCGCCGGCAGCACCCGAACGCACCCCCACGACGACGCCCCCGACACCGCCGCGGCGTTCGCGCGACTGGCGCGGCTGCCCGAAGGGCCCGAGCGCAAGGGCCTGCGGGACGAACTGGTCGAGGCCTGGCTTCCCATGGCCGAGCGGATCGCCGTCCGCTTCCGGGGCCGTGGCGAGGCCCTCGAGGACCTGTACCAGGTGGCCGCCCTCGGTCTGGTGAAGGCGGTCGACCACTACGACCCGGCCCGCGGCAACGCCTTCGAGGCGTACGCGGTACCGACGGTCACCGGCGAGATCAAACGCCACTTCCGTGACCACATGTGGACGCTGCACGTGCCCCGCCGGGTCCAGGACCTGCGCAACCGGGTGCGGCACGCCTCCAAGGAGCTGTCGCAGACCACCCAGGGACGCTCCCCCACGGTCGCCGAGATCGCCGAGTTCGCCCAGCTCACCGAGGGCGAGGTACGCACCGGCATGGAGGCCCTGGAGTGCTTCTCCGCGTTGTCGCTGGAGGCGGAGATGCCCGGGACCGACGGCTACGCCCTCGGCGACGCGATCGGCGGGCCCGACCCGGCCTTCGACATCGTCGTCAACCGCGTCGCCGTCAAGCCCTGCCTGGAGGCGCTGCCGGAACGCGAGCGGATCATTCTGTATCTGCGGTTCTTCAAGGGCATGACGCAGAGCCGCATCGCGGAGCAGCTCGGCATCTCGCAGATGCACGTCTCCCGGTTGCTCAGCAGCTGCTTCGCCCATCTGCGTGAGGAGCTGCTGACCGAGGCCCGGTGAAGCACCAGACGCCGGGGGGTCACACCTCCGGCGAGCCGGGGATCTGCGTCGGTCCGGCACGGTCTAGCGCGTCTTCCAGAGCGGCCCGGATCTCCTCGGGCATCATGCCCGTGCGCCCCCAGAGGAGGATCAGTTCCGCGACGTGGCGCAGCTTGATGTTGGTGTGCTGGGAGACGTCCTTCAGCACGGCCCACCCCTGGTCGGGGGAGATCCTGCCGAGCGCCGCGACCATTCCGATCGCCTGGTCCACGACGGCGTGGGAGGCGACCGCCTCCTTCAGCTGCTGGACCTCTTCCTGCAGCGCGAAGATCCGATCCGAGCCCCCGTCCGTGGGCATGTTGACCTCCGGGTCCGGTGCGCCGCTGCGCCCGAGGTCCACAAGGGTGCTTGAGTACCTTGACGCAGTGTCCGACCCATCCATCGTCGTCACTCGGCCCGCCCGGTGCCACCGGGGCGGACCAGGCGGGACGCCGTTTCGGCGCCCTCGCCGGGGTACTCGGCAGGCGCCCACAGCGGTTCCGGTTGGACACTGGTGTCAATCCTCCGGTGGCTGCCAGGCCGACGAGATCAGGACGCGACTGCGATGAACCACGACATGCCCACCTCCTCCGGCACGAAGGACGTCGTCTCTTCACACTCCGTGTTCGGCGCGCCCTGCTGGGTGAGCCTGACGAGCCGGGACGTCAAGGCGACCGAGGAGTTCTACGGCGCCGTGCTGGGCTGGCAGTGGCGGCCGGCCAAACTCGGCGACCGGTTCCGGATCGCGCTGGTGGACGGCTCGCCGGTGGCCGGCATCGCGGGGGTGGCGACCATGTGGCAGATGGCCGTGGCGTGGACGCCGTACTTCGCGGTGCGCAGCGCGGACGACGCGGTCGCACGGGTGCAGGAGCGCATGGGCACGGTCGCGGTCGGTCCGATCTCCCTGCCGCCGGGGCGGGCGGCGCTGCTGGCCGACCGGGACGGGGCGACGTTCGGCATCTGGGAGGGCGACCTCTTCACCGACTGGGAGACCTGGCGCAACGCGCAGCCGGCCTTCATCACGCTCCATACCCGTGACGCGTTCGACGCGGCGATCTTCTACGGCGAGGTTCTCGACTGGGCGACGCAGCGGCCCGGCTGCTGCGAGGTCCACTACGAGGGCGGCGAGGTGGTGCTCCGCAGCCGCGGGGACGTGGTGGCCCGGATCGAGTCTGGCGCCCTGGAGGCGGCCCCCGACCCCGCGATCCGGCCGCACTGGCAGGTCCACTTCTCCGTCGACGACGTGGAGGCCTGCGCTCGCGCGGCGGAGCTGCACGGCGGAAGCGTGCTGTCCAAGGGCAGTGACGAGGCGGTGCTGCGGGACCACGACGGCGCGCAGTTCACGGTGACCGCGCGCCGCGGGCGCTGACCCGGGTCACTCCTTGTCGCGCGCCGCCCGTGAGGGCCGGGACAGCAGGACCAGGCTGCGGGCCCCGACGGTGAGGCCCGTCGTCGCCTTGTGCTCCGCCTCGTCCGGCGTCCCCTCCGGGTCGGCCGTGTCGATGAGCGCCGTCCACCGTTCGCCGTAGGAGGCCTTCGGGAGGCGGAAGTCGACCGGCTCCCAGTGACTGTTGAGGAGCAGCAGGAACGAGGCGTCGACGACCGGGCGGCCCCACGCGTCGGGTTCGGCGATGGCGTCGCCGTTGAGGAAGACGCCGACGGAGTGCGCGTCGCCGCGCTGCCAGTCGTCGTCGGTCATCTCGCGGGCGTCCGGCGCCAGCCACACCAGGTCGGGCAGCGGCTGGTCCGCCCGGGTCAGGGTCTCCCCGCGGAAGAAGCGGCGCCGGCGCAGCACCGGGTGTCTGGTGCGCAGCCGGATGAGGTACCGGGTGAACTCCAGCAGGTCGCGCTGCTCCTCGGTGAGCCGCCAGTCGATCCAGGAGATGTCGTTGTCCTGGCAGTAGGCGTTGTTGTTGCCGCCCTGAGTGCGCCCGAGTTCGTCGCCGTGGGAGATCATCGGGATGCCCTGGGACAGCAGCAGCGTGGCGAGGAAGTTGCGCTGCTGGCGCGTGCGCAGCTCCCGCACGGCCGGGTCGCGTGTCGCGCCCTCGGCGCCGCAGTTCCAGGACCGGTTGGTGCTCTCGCCGTCCTGGTTGTCCTCGCCGTTGTCCTCGTTGTGCTTGTCGTTGTACGAGACGAGGTCGCGCAGGGTGAAGCCGTCGTGCGCGGTGACGAAGTTGACGCTGGCGCGGGGCCGGCGTCTGCTGTGCTGGTACAGGTCGGAGGAGCCCGTGAGCCGGGAAGCGAACTCACCGAGGGTGTGGTCCTCGCCGCGCCAGAAGTCGCGGACCGCGTCGCGGTACATGCCGTTCCACTCCGACCACAGCGGTGGGAAGTTGCCCACCTGGTAGCCGCCCTCGCCGACGTCCCACGGCTCGGCGATCAGTTTGACGCGGCTGATCACCGGGTCCTGCTGGATGAGGTCGAAGAACGCCGAGAGCCGGTCCACCTCGTGGAACTGCCGGGCGAGCGTCGCCGCGAGGTCGAAGCGGAAGCCGTCGACATGCATCTCGGTCACCCAGTACCGCAGCGAGTCCATGATCAGCTGAAGGACGTAGGGGTGCCGCATCAGCAGGCTGTTGCCGGTGCCGGTGGTGTCGTAGTAGTGCTCCCAGTCACCGTCGACCAGGCGGTAGTACGAGGAGTTGTCGATGCCGCGGAAGGACAGCGTGGGGCCCCTCTCGTTGCCCTCGGCGGTGTGGTTGTAGACCACGTCGAGGATCACTTCGAGCCCGGCCGCGTGCAGGGTCTTCACCATCTGCTTGAACTCGGCGACCTGCCCCCCTCGCGTGCCGTGGGCGGCGTAGCCGTTGTGGGGCGCGAAGAAGCCGATGGTGTTGTAGCCCCAGTAGTTGGCCAGGCCGCGGTCGTGCAGCACCCCGTCGTGGACGAACTGGTGGACCGGCATGAGCTCCACGGCCGTGACGCCCAGGGAGGTCAGGTGATCGACGACCGCGGGGTGGGCCAGCCCGGCGTAGGTGCCCCGGAGTTCCTCGGGCACCTCGGGATGGGTGCGGGTCATGCCCTTGACGTGCGCCTCGTAGATCACCGTGTCGGCGTAGGGCCGGCAGGGCCGGGCGTCGTCGCCCCAGTCGAACGCCGGGTCGGTCACCACGCCGAGCATGGTGTGCCCGGCACTGTCGGCCGGGTCGGGGCCGTCGGGGTTGCGTTCGTAGAGCGAGGGGTGATTGTCGATCTGTCCGTCCACCGCACGGGCGTACGGGTCGAGCAGCAGTTTCGCCGGGTTGCAGCGGTGCCCCGCGGCCGGGGCCCACGGCCCGTGCACGCGGTAGCCGTAGCGCTGGCCGGGGCCGACGCCGGGGAGGTAGCCGTGCCACACGAAGCCGTCGACCTCGTTCAGCGGCACCTGGGTGTGGGTGCCGTCGTCGTCCACGAGGACCAGCTCGACGCGTTCGGCGACCTCGCTGAAGAGCGCGAAGTTGGTGCCCTCCCCGTCGTAGGCCGCACCCAGCGGGTAGGGGCGCCCGCTCCAGGCGGACACCCCTTTCCGAGTCTGCCGGCGCGTCACCGGGCGTCCTCCAGGATCCCGCCCGGCGTACTGGCCGGTCCGGCCAGCTGCGCGACCCGCTCCTCGCGGGGCACGTCCAGACCCTCGCTCTCCCGCGGCGCGGGGGCGGTCGGCACCAGCGGGACGCGCTCACCGGCGCGGGCGCGCTGCGAGAACCAGATGACCTTGCTGCCGGTCTCGGTCGCACAGCACCCCCAGCCGTCGCTCATCGCCGCGAGGTGCTCCAGGCAGCCTCGCAGCTCCTGGTCCGGGCGCAGGGCGCGGTCGTTGTCCCCGATGGCGGTGATCAGGTGCTGCCGGTTCCACCACATCTCGATCGACGTGTTCTTGTCCGTGGCGTGCTCGTCGATGGCCTTGAGCAGCATCTCGGCACCGCCGCAGACGGGCTGGACCAGATTCTCCAGGTCCCAGAACTTCAGGTGAGCGGCCAGAATGCGGCTGACCTGTCCCACCCGTTCCGGGCTGACTTCCACGTCGAGGTGGTAGTAGCAGGGCACTGCGGTCTTCATCGGTCGGCTCCTCACCGCGAAGCTCAGCTCCTTCTCGCTCCCGCAGTCCTGCGGGCGAGCCCCGAACACGGAACGTGAGCGCCTATCGCTTCTGAGTCACCATCAGCCTGAGGGTGCTAGCCCGTTCGTGCAACACGAGCGCACAGCTGAGGCGGTAGGGCCCACAAGTGAGCGGGCCGAGGTGGCCCGAACGGCCCAGAAGAGCCGCCAATGATTGAAGGACCAACAAGACGCTGCGTCGCCACACATGCACCATGTGTGAAGAACTCGATCGCCGTTACGGATCCGTGCCGCTGTGCGCACGGCCGCCGTCCGACCGTCGGGAGACCGTGCTCCTCGAGCCCCGAAAGGTGATCGGCGCCATGCTGCTACCCGCCAAAGCCGAAGTCGCCCGGCAGTTGCGACGTTACCGGGCCTGGGAACGCGTGATGCTCGCGGCACCGAACGACCGCATGGTGCGGACCACGTTCGAGGACTCCGGCTACACGCTCTGCGTGCTGATGGGCAAGCGCTGCGCACGGGAGGCGGCGGACGCGGCCGAGCGGTACCTGCGCACCAACCAGGTCGCGTATCTGGAGGAGCAGCAGATCACCTGCCTGCAGGAGCAGCACGTCACCTGTCTGCAGGAACCCGTCGAACGGTCTCGTCCGGCCGCGTCGGTCAGACGCAGAACGCCGTCGGCGGAGCGGAGAACCTCGGCCGCCGAGCGGAGATCCATCGCGGGGAGGTAGCGCCCTTCCCGCAGTTCTTGTCCCTGAACCGGGCCCCGCGGCCCGGCTTTCGAGCACGGTGGAGGTGAGGACCATGAGTAGGACCCGGGCCATCGGCCGTATTCCGGTACGGGACGTCCGCCCAGCCGTGGAGAGCGGCAACCGGCCGGCGAAGGCGGTCGTGGGTGAGACGTTCGAGGTCACCGCCACCGTGTTCCGGGAGGGGCACGACGCGGTGGCCGCCAATGTCGTCCTGAAGGATCCCGAGGGCCGTCCCGGCCCGTGGACGCCGATGCGTGAGCTCGCCCCCGGCAGTGACCGGTG
>NZ_JBEXSH010000366.1:0-8404 GCF_040613555.1 Streptomyces sp. NPDC006265 | reverse complement strand
CAATGGAGGGGTGAACGACGCCATTGCCGTGACCCGGACCACCGAGCACGGCACCGCCAAGCTCATGCCCGACGTGGACCGGGAACGGGCCTGGCCCGCGGGCGCCCCCGCTCCTTCGACCGCGAGACCGCGCTGGAGAAGGCCCTCCTGGCCTTCTGGGAGCACGGCTACGAGGCCACGTCCGTCTCCGAACTCACCCGCGTCATGGAGATCGGCGCCCCCAGCCTCTACGCCGCCTTCGGCGACAAGCGGTCCCTCTTCGAAGAGGTCGTCCGCGTGTACGGCACCGGATACGGATCCTTCACCGACCGCGCCCTCGCCGAGGAACCCACCGCACGGGCCGCCGTCGAGCGCAGCCTGCGCGAGGCCGCCACCGCGTACACCGAACCGGGCCACCCGCACGGCTGCTTCGTCGTCCACGCCGCGGCGAACTGCTCGAACCTCGAGGTGGAGCAGTCGCTGCGGGACCGCCGCAACGCCGACATCGCCGCGTTCGAGAGCCGTATCAGGGCCGACGTCGCCGCCGGTGTGCTGCCGTCGGCCACCGACGCCGCCGCCCTGGCCCGGCACACCGGAGCGATGATCCAGGGCATGTCACAACAGGCACGCGACGGGGCGAGCCGGGAGGAACTGGAGGCCGTCGCGGAAATTGCCCTCGCCATCTGGCCCCGCACAGGAACCCACACGGGTTAGGCTGCCTGCTGGGCGCCGGCGCGTCCGACGTGTCGCGGAAGTGACAACAACGAACAGCCTCCCACGCATGGACACCCGCAAGTGGTCTAGTCCACAATGCGTGACGAGAGCGCGTGTGCAACGCGCACCAGCCTCCGTCTTCCCCGCACAGGAAGACGGACCGAGGAACCGAGGCTCTCTGCCCTGACTGCCCCGGCTCCTCATCCTTCGGCCGACCGGGACCGCACACCCCACGGCCGATGCTGCTCCGGGCTGCGGTGCCGGGAGGGTTGAGGGTCCCTCTCAGGCGCCGCGGCCCGCGGGTGTTTCAGGGCCGTACGAACCCCCGGGTACGCTCGCAGATGTGCCCTCCATGAACGAACTCGTACGCCAGCACACCGCACTCGACGACACCGACCTCGAGTGGCTGCACCTGCTGGTCTCGGAGTGGCAGCTGCTCTCCGACCTCTCCTTCGCCGACTTGGTCCTGTGGGTCCCCACCAGTGACGGCACCCGGTACGTCTCGGTCGCTCAGATGCGGCCGAACACCGGCCCGACCTCGTATCAGGACGACATGGTGGGCCACCTCGTGCCGCGTGGCCGCCGCCCGATGCTGGACGCCGCGCTCGACGAGGGTCGCATCGTGCGCGAGGGAGACCCCGAGTGGCGCGAGGAGGTTCCCGTCCGGGTCGAGTCGATCCCCGTACGGCGGGAGGGGCGTGTCCTCGGCGTCATCGCGCGCAACACCAACCTCCTCACCGTGCGGACTCCGAGCCGCCTGGAACTCACCTATCTGCAGAGCGCTTCCGACCTGGCGCAGATGATCGCGGCCGGGTCCTTCCCGTTCGCGAACCAGCAGCTCGACATGGACGCCTCCCCCCGGGTGGGCGACGGCCTGATCCGGCTCGACGCCGACGCCATCGTCCAGTACGCCTCACCGAACGCCCTGTCCGCCTACCACCGGCTCGGCCTCGCCTCCGACCTCGTCGGCCAGCACCTGGGCAAGACCACCGCCGAACTCGCCCCGACCCGGGGCCCGGTCGACGAGGCGCTCGCCAAGGTCGCCAGCGGCTGGGCGCCGCGCGAGTTCGAGATCGAGGCCACTGACGGGGTCATCCAGTTCCGCGCCATCCCGCTCAAGCCGAAGGGCACCCGTATCGGTTCCCTCGTACTGCTCCGCGACGTCACCGAACTGCGTCGCCGTGAACGCGAGTTGATCACCAAGGACGCGACGATCCGGGAGATCCACCACCGCGTCAAGAACAACCTCCAGACGGTGGCGGCGCTGCTCCGCCTCCAGGCCCGGCGCATCGAGTCCGACCGCGGCCGCGAGGCCCTCGAAGAGGCGGTGCGGCGCGTCGGATCGATTGCGATCGTGCATGAGACGCTTTCCCAGAACCTGGACGAGCGGGTGGAGTTCGACGACATCGCCGACCGTGTGCTGGCCATGGTGGCGGAGATCTCCCCGGGCAAGGTCGCGGGCCGGCGCACCGGCCGCTTCGGCATTCTCGACGCCGAGGTGGCCACCCCGCTGTCGATGGTGCTGACCGAGGTGCTGCAGAACGCACTTGAGCACGGCTTCCGTGAGGGCGACACCGGCACGGTCGAGGTCTCGGCGCTCCGCGGCGGCACGGCCAAGGAGGCCCGACTGCTGGTCGCTGTCCAGGACGACGGGGTCGGTCTGCCGGAAGGGTTCGATCCGCACACCGCCGGGAATCTCGGCCTGCAGATCGTGCGGACCCTGGTGGAGGGCGAGTTGGGCGGCACCTTCGACATGGTCCCGGCCCCGGAGCGCGGGACCCGCGTGATCCTCGACATCCCGGTGCGGTCGCAGAAGTAGCGGAAGTCGCAGAAGCAACGGAATCCGCAGTCTTGGTAGAGGGCCCGGTAAAGCATTGAGCCCCGGGCCACCAAGTGGCCCGGGGCTGAAGCTCGTTGCTGCTTAACTAAGCGCATCGGGGGAACTGCGCGCTGCGGCTCGGGGGCGGGAGATGCGTACTCGCTGTACGCGCCGCCAAGCTCAGGCTGTCAGCAGGGGTGGGTTGTCAGGCGGAGGCCTGACGGGCCCGGTTGCGGGCGGCGCGGCGCTTCATGGCGCGACGCTCGTCCTCGCTGAGACCACCCCAGACGCCGGAGTCCTGGCCGGACTCGAGCGCCCACTGCAGGCACTGCTCCATAACCGGGCAGCGACGGCAGACGGCCTTGGCTTCCTCGATCTGCAGCAGCGCAGGACCGGTGTTGCCGATGGGGAAGAAGAGCTCGGGGTCTTCCTCGCGGCAAACGGCGTTGTGACGCCAGTCCATGGCTGCTACCTCTCCTTGGTATTACATGCAGGGCTTGCTTGTGAATGTGAACGCTTTCACGAATCCCTCAACAAGTGAAGGGCCGACTGCCAGGTTCCCCGGCGAAGGTCCTGTGGATTGAAGAGGGGTTCTGGTGATCAGTGGAGGCCGGTGTTGCGGGCCGTCTCGATCGCCACGTAGAGACTCGCAAACCTCAGCGGCGGATACAACCCCTTCCGGAAAGTTTTTTTTGATTCTTCGGTGTCGACTAGGTCACAGCCGTACTTCCATGGGGTGGATCCTGGCCTAAACGTTCGAGTGAAAGGACTTTAGCCAGTTCTGCTCACACAATCACACGCAGTGCACGGCGTACGCCTGTGAACGTCACGCTTGTTCGCAGCCCCAGGTGGTCACCGTCCATCTGGAGGGGGAGCGGGACCTTCGAATGCAAGGTGAACTCTGTCAAGTCATGCAGAGAGGTGGCGTGCTTGCCATGGGGTCCGCGCTCGGGGGACGAAGTGAGCAACTGGGTGCCATACCGGGCAACCGCCGCAGTGGACAGGCGGCTGAGGCCGAAGAGATCGAGGCCGGTATCGAACGAGGCTTTAGGTGCCGCATAGATCGGGCGATTGCCCAGAAACGTCCATGGCGAGGTGTTCGAGACTATGGACAGCACCAGATCGGTGATCGGATCCTCGCCGGTCCGCTCCAGCGTGATCGTCCCGTTGCGGCGGTGCGGCTCACCCAGAAGCTGCCGCACCACCTGGCGCACGTAGAGAGCGTGTGTGGATTTCCTGCCGCGTTCGCGGTGCTGCTCCACACGGCCCACCACACCGGCGTCGAAGCCGAGCCCCGCGTTGAAGGTGAACCAGCGGGACGGCACCGCCTCGTCCTGCGTGCCCGGCGTGCCCGAGGTCAGCCCCAGTCCGACGGTGCGCTCGCTGCCGTCGCGCAGGGCGTCCAGCAGGGCGCCGGTGGCCTCCACGGCGTCGTTGGGCAGCCCCAGGGCGCGGGCGAAGACGTTGGTGGAGCCGCCCGGGACCACGGCGAGGCTGGGCAGACGCTCCGGGGCGGGGCCGGCGTGCAGGAGGCCGTTGACCACTTCGTTGACCGTGCCGTCGCCGCCCAGGGCCACCACCAGGTCGATGTCGTCACTGTCGGCCGCGTGCCGGCCCAGGTCGCGCGCATGACCGCGGTACTCGGTGGTGACGGCCTCCAGCTTCATCTCACTGGCGAGTGCATGGATCAGTACGTCGCGTGTGCGCGCACTTGTGGTGGTTGCCGCCGGATTGACCACGAGAAGTGCACGCATGACTGGCAGCGTACCTACTGGGTGGTACCGGGCCCATACCGAGGTAGGGATCAGGTAAGAGGGCGGGCGTGATACGCGCCCCGGGGGCGTGCAGGCGGGGGCTACTCTTCAGGGGTGAGCAGTGAGCAGACCCCCACCACCGAGGAAACCACCGGCCCCCGCCCCCGGCGTCTGACGTACGCGGCGCTGCTGGCCGCGCTGGAGGGGCTCGCGCTGGTCGTCGGCGGCGTCTGGATCCTCGTCCTCGGCCTCACCGGGCATCCGGACGACCGGCAGCAGGCCGTGACCGGCGGCATCACGCTGGTCGTGCTCGCACTGCTTCCGCTGCTCGCTGCCCGCGGGCTGCTCGGCTGTCGCAGCTGGAGCCGCGGCCCGGCCGTCATCACCCAGCTCATGGCGCTGCCGGTGGCCTACAACCTTCTGCAGGCCGACAGCATGGCCATTCCGGCCGGGATCGCCCTCGCGGTCGTGGCCGTCGCGTCGCTCGTGCTGCTGGTGAACCCCGAGACGACCCGGGCCCTCGGGATCCGCGGGCCCGGCAACCCCGGCAACCTGGAGAAGTAGGCGTCACTCCTCGACGAGGAGCTTCTCCCGCAGTTGCGCCAGCGTGCGCGCCAGCAGCCGGGAGACGTGCATCTGGGAGATGCCGACCTCCTGCGCGATCTGCGACTGGGTCATGTTGCCGAAGAACCGCAGCAGCAGGATCCGCTTCTCACGCGGCGGGAGATCCTCCAGCAGCGGCTTGAGCGACTCCCGGTACTCCACGCCCTCCAGCGCCTCGTCCTCCGCACCGAGGGTGTCGGCGACCGCCGGGGACTCGTCGTCGGTGTCGGGGACGTCCAGGGACAGCGTGGAGTACGCGTTGGCGGACTCCAGGCCCTCGAGGACCTCCTCCTCCGAGATCGCCAGCTTCTCGGCGAGCTCGTGGACCGTGGGGGAGCGGCCGTGCAGTTGCGAGAGCTCGGCCGTGGCCGTGGTCAGCGCCAGGCGCAGCTCCTGCAGCCGGCGCGGGACGCGCACCGCCCAGCCCTTGTCGCGGAAGTGCCGCTTGATCTCGCCCACGACCGTGGGGGTCGCGTACGTGGAGAACTCCACACCCCGGTCCGGGTCGAATCGGTCGACCGACTTGATGAGGCCGATCGTGGCGACCTGAGTGAGGTCGTCCAGCGGCTCGCCGCGGTTGCGGAAGCGGCGCGCCAGATGCTCCACGAGTGGGAGGTGCATCCGGACCAGCTGGTTGCGCAGCTCCGCGTACTCGGGGCTGGTGCTGTCCAGGGTGCGCAGTTTGAGGAACATCTCGCGCGCACCGCTGCGGTCCGGAGAGCCGTGATGCCCACCTTGCGCGTGGTGTGCGCGCGGCGCCTGATCCTCGGAGTTCCGCTCGTGCTCGCTCATCGTCCCGCCCGTCGCCCTTCCCCGAGCCCTCGCCTCCTCCGTCACCCTCGGCTTCGCGCGGGTGGGGGGACCTCCCTGGGGCGGGGGCGCGGCGATCCCCCCACCCGGAGGCGCGCTCCGTACGGCACCGTCCCGGTCCAGCCGCCCGCCGCCCGGGAGGACGGCCCCCGCGGAGTCGTCCTCGGGATGCGGGCGGGCCTGCTCGGGGATGCCGTCGATGCCGTCCGCCATGCGCCGGGCACCGCTCGGGCCGCTCGGGCCCGTGCTCTCGGCCGGCAGCTCTCGTGTGCTGCGCTCTTCGTCCCGCACCGGCCCGTCCTCGCTCCTCACGCCGGCCCGGGTCCCGCGCCGCGCTGTTTGTAGAGGCTGATCGAAACGGTTTTGTCCTTGTCCACGGCAGAGGAGACCTTGCCCGCGAGGGCGGACAGGACGGTCCAGGCGAAGGTGTCCCGTGAAGGGGCATGGCCGTCGGTGGTCGGTGCCGAGACGGTGACCTCGAGTGAGTCGTCGACGAGGCGGAAGACACAGCTGAGCACCGAGCCTGGCACGGCCTGCTGAAGCAGGATCGCGCAGGCCTCGTCCACCGCAATGCGCAGGTCCTCGATCTCGTCGAGGGTGAAGTCCAAACGGGCCGCGAGACCGGCCGTGGCCGTACGCAGCACCGACAGGTAGGCACCCGCGGCCGGCAGCCGGACTTCCACGAAGTCCTGGGTCGCGGGCTCGCCTGCGATCTGGGACACCCTCACCTCCATGGTGGTACAAGCGTTTCAGGGCCGAGGGTCGCCCCCCGGGATAACGCGATACGTGGTTCAGCGGTGACGCTATCGCGATCTCGACGGTCCTGTCCCCGGGACCCCAACCCCTTGTCGTCACTCACAGTAAACCTGTGGATACGCTCCGTGTCTAGGGGTTGGGCGGGCCCAAATGGGAAGAGCGCGCGCCGGGTTGACGTACCCAGACGTCAGACGGTCGAACCGTCCATCGCCGGGGTCCTGTCTCGTCACACCAGGACATGGTCGACAAAGCACCAACGCCAGGTCTCCCCGGGCTCGTGGGTCCGCATCACGGGATGACCGGACTCCTTATGATGCTCCGCCGCGTGCCGTCCCGGCGAGGAGTCGCAGCAGCCGACGTGACCGCAGCTGAGGCACAGCCGTAGCTGCACCGGATCCAGGCCCTCCGCCAGGCACTCCGGACACGTCTCGCTGAGCGGGCCGGGTTCGGGGTGCGGCAGCGCGTCGGCGTGCGTGCACTGTTTCATGATTGCCAGGTTACGACGGTCGTGCGGAAGACCGTGTCGAAAAATGAGGGCGGGCGAGAACGATGGACGTGATGCCGCTGCTGCTGCTCGTGGCGGGCAGCGCCGCGATCGCCGCAGCCGCGCGGCGCACCCCGGTGCCGGCGCCGCTGCTGCTCGTGGCCGTGGCACTGGCGGTCAGCTACGTCCCGGGGGTGCCCGAGTACACGCTCGACCCGCACATCGTCCTGCCCCTCATCCTGCCCCCGCTGCTGCACACGGCCGCCACCGACAGCTCCTACCTCGACCTGCGGGCGCAGCTGCGGCCGGTCGCGATGCTGTCGGTCGGGTACGTGCTGTTCGCGACCTTCGTCGTCGGCTGGGCCGTGTACGTGATCGTGCCGGGTATGCCGCTGACCGCGGCACTGGTCTTCGGGGCGGTGGTGGCGCCCCCGGACGCGGTCGCGGCGACGGCGGTGGCCCGCCGGGTCGGCCTGCCGTCGCGGATCACCACGATCCTGCAGGGCGAGTCTCTGCTGAACGACGCGACCGCGATCACCGCCTACCGAGTGGCCCTGGCCGCCGCCCTCGGCGAGGGCGCGACCTGGGCCGGGGGCATCGGCGAGTTCCTGCTCGCGGCGATCGGCGGCGTCGTGGTGGGTCTGCTGCTGATGGCCCCGATCCACTGGCTGCGCACGCACGTGAAGGAGGCGCTGCCGCAGAACACGCTCTCCCTGCTGATCCCGTTCGTCGCGTATGCCGTCGCCGAGCAGGTGCACGCCTCCGGTGTTCTCGCGGTGGTCGTCGTCGCGCTCTACCTGGGGCACCGCGCGTGGGAGGTCGATTTCGCGACCCGCCTGCAGGAGGAGGCGGTCTGGAAGATGGTCGCCTTCGTCCTGGAGTCGGCGGTGTTCGCGCTGATCGGACTACAGCTGCCGGTGGTCCTCAGAGGCCTCGGGGAGTACGAGGGCGTCGAGGCCGCCTGGTACGCGGTCGCCGTCTTCCTGGTCGTCGTCGCCACCCGGTTCATCTGGGTGTACCCGGCCACCATTCTGCCGCGGCTGCTGTCGGCCCGGGTGCGGGAACGGGAGCAGAACCCGACCTGGAAGGGACCGTTCGTCATCGCATGGGCCGGGATGCGGGGCGTGGTCTCCCTGGCCATCGCCTTCTCGATCCCGCTCACCATGCACGACGGCGAGGAGCCCTTCCCGCAGCGCAACCTCATCCTCTTCCTGACCTTCACGACGGTCATCGGGACCCTGGTCGTCCAGGGCCTGACCCTGCCGCCGCTGATCCGGCTGCTGAAGTTCCCCGGGCGGGACGCGCAGACCGAGACGCTCGCCGAGGCCAACGCCCAGGCGCAGGCCTCCCGGGCCGCCGAGCGTCGCCTGGACGAGCTCCTCGCCGACGAGCGCAACGCCCTGCCCGCCCCGCTCGCCGACCGGCTGCGCATCGTTTTGGAGCGACGCCGCAACGCCGTCTGGGAGCGGCTCGGGCAGGCCAACC